>NZ_JBHWZY010000046.1:0-15956 GCF_042727815.1 Nocardia sp. NPDC060220 | reverse complement strand
GGCAGACATCCTGCCGGCCCGGTGCTGTTTCTTTGTGCACAGCCTCTGGGTTCGACTCGATCCAATTGGATCGAGTCCGTCACCGCCGCGATGCGGCCTGGTAGTCGTGACCGCCGACGTAGAACGTGTGGCCGTCCGCGACCGCGTCGGTGCCGGCCTGAACGATCGCGCGCGCGAAGTCCTCGACCGTGGGCAACGGGCCTGCCGCGCGGCGGGATTCGACACTGCCCGGGTCGCGCCGTTCCAGCAGGCGGACGATGATCGTCCCGTCGATCATGTCGCCGGACACCACCGTGAAACCGACTCCGCGCTCACGGAATTCGGGGATCAGCGCTCGCAGCGCATCCTCGCCGGCCCGCTTGCTCCGTGCGATCGGCGTGTAACCCTGTGGCACGTTGTCGTTTTCGTGAATGAAGTGCGCCTGATGGCTGGTGACGAACACGATCCGGCCGCCCTCTGGCATCAGCGGCAGCATCGCCGTCGCCAGGTTCACCTGCGCATCCCGGTTGAGTCGGAGCGCGTACCCGGCATCGGCGTCCCGCTCGAGTCCGCCGGACGCGTTGAGCACCAAGGTATCCAGCCGGCCGAACGTCCGGCCGACCTCCTCGACCATTGCCTCGACAGCCGTCGGATCGGAGACATCGGCGCCGAGCACCGAGGCGCTGCCGCCCGCCGTCACGATCCCGTCCACGACATCCTGGGCCCGCTTGCGCTTCTCGCGGAAGTTCACGACGACATGCGCCCCCGCAGCCCCGAACTGCGCGGCCGCCTCCGCCCCGATGCCCCGCGAGGCCCCGGTCACCAGCACGATTCGCTGAATTGTCGAATCCATCGTCGATCTCCTCGCCACATCCCCGACCGGTCATAACGCTTCTGATTCAGAAGCAACTATCGTGCTTCTGAATGAGAAGCGCAACCGGCGACGAACCCTCGCAGGCGATCCTGGCCGCGATCGACCTACTCGGCCAGCGCTGGATGCTGCGCGTGATCTGGGAACTCGAGCCAGGCCCCCTTGGCTTCCTCGACCTGCGCCGGCGCATGGGCAACTGCTCGTCGAGCATGCTCTCGGACCGACTCCAGCAGCTCCAGTCCGCGGCGCTGATCCGCAAGAACGGCCAGCGCGGCGCCTACGAGCTCACCACCGAAGGCGCCCTTCTCGCCGAGTCTCTCCAGCCCCTGTGGGACTGGTCCGAGAACCGGACCCCCACCGGCGACGGCGACGGGCGAATCCCCTGGCGGCCCGACCGCTAGTCCGCCGACCCTCGGAAACTCGCTGGACAGGGGCGATATAACTGGCTGATGAGCGAGGATGCGGCGGCGTTGTTCTGCGATACCGGCATGGCCGGTCGAATCGAGCGGATGGAGACCGAGGCCATTGCCGGTGGGGTGAACGCGGGACTCCGCAGGGCGACCACGACGACCGGCGGGTTCACACAGGAGATCGCCGGTGGCGCAGCGTGTTTCGCCGGCCCGAACTCGCCGTTGAACAAGGTGGTCGGCGTCGGCTTCACCGGGGTGCCCTCGACGGCGCAGTGGGAGGCGGTCGAACAGGCTTATGCCAAGGTGGGGGCGCCGGTCCAGGTCGAGCTGGCCCATCTCGCCGACCCGCGGATCGGCGCCGAACTGACCGCGCGCGGGTATCGGCTGACATCGTTCGAGAATGTGCTCGGCCTGCGCCTGCGCGGCCGTGCGTGGCAGGTTCCGCAGTCGGTCGAGGTGCGCCGCGATGACGACGACATGGATACCTGGCTCGATATCGTCGTCGACGGCTTCGCCCACCCCGACGACGACGGCCTACCCGCCACCGAGGACTTCCCTCGCGACATCCTTGCCTCCGCCGTCCGAGACCTGGCTGCCACCAACAACACCCATCGATACCTGGCCTACCGCGCAGGCGAGCCCGCAGGCGGCGCGAGCCTTCGCCTGGCCGGCGGCATCGCCGCTCTCGCCGGGGCGGCGACGCTCCCCGAGCATCGTCGACAAGGCGTCCAGACAGCGCTGCTCTCCACCCGGCTCAACGCGGCGGCCGCGGCCGACTGCGACCTCGCGGTCGTCACCACCCAGCCCGGATCGAAATCCCAGCAGAACTCCCAAGCCCAAGGCTTCGCCCTGCTCTACACCCGCGCAGTGCTGGTCAAAGATCCCGCCTGACCACGACCTACTCGATGCGGATCTCTTCGACGGTGGGGCCCTTGGCCGAGAGGCCGCTCACCAGGAGCGCGTAGATCGCGACGATGAGGATGGGCGCGGCCAGAGGCGCCCAGATCAGCTGGACGGGGACCCAGGCCGCGGTGGCGGCGGCGATGGTGAACAGGACCGCGCCGCCCACCGAGGGGATGGTGGTGGGGACCACGCCCTCGGGGGCGTGCAGGACGGCCGCGTTGAGCAGGTAGGTGGTGGCGACCAAACCTGTTGCCGCTGCGGCAATTACGCCGACGTCGGCGAAAGCAAGAGCGGCGACGGTGATCAGCACCGCGCCGACCGAGGCCGGGCGCCACCACCAGCTGGCGATCACCAGCGCCAGCGCGGGCACCCCGGCGAGGGGATTGATCAGCGCGACCGCGGCGACCAGGAGCAGACCGGCCAGCAGAGCAAGGAATCTCGTCATCGGCGTACCCGTACTGCTCGGCGATGTTCGGGGAGCAGGCGCATGGCCTGGTCCAGGCGGGTGTCTTCGGGCCAGGCGATGATATCGACGCCGACGGTGCCCATGTCCCGATACATCGAGGCCCGTTCGAGCTGCCACATCTTGGCCATGGTCGGGTCGAGGCCGTCCTCGAAGGGTGTACCGCGCAGGACGTCGACCGCGACCACCACGTGGCCGCGTTTGCGCAGGTCGATCAGGGCCAGCGCGAACTGGGTGTCGAGCAGGGTGGAGAAGGCCACCACGATCGCGCCGATCGGAACGGCGGCGTGCGGCGCCAGGGTGCCGGTGGTCTCGACGTGTTCGTCGCCGACGCCCAGAACGGTGTCGACGATGCGGTAGAACTGTCTGCGGCCGATGTCGGGGCGCAGCCAGCGGGGCGATTCACCGAGGCAGACCACGGCGGTGCGGTCGCCGGATTGCAGGGTCGACTGCACCACCTGGGCGGCGCCGCGCACCGACAGTTCCAGCGAAGCGCTGGCGGGGCCGGGCGCCTGCAAAGATGTGTCGACCATGACGACCACGTCGGCGGAGCGGTTGGTGAACCGCTGGGTGACGTAGAGCCTGCCGCGCCGCGCGCTCACCGGCCAGTTGACGGCGCGCAATTGATCGCCCGGCGTGTAGGCGCGGATGTCGGCGTATTCGACACCGGGGCCGTGCCTGCGGGTCAGGTGGGTGCCGATGCGGTCGGGAAGTTCGGTGCGCGGCATGCGCATTCGCTGCGGATCGGCGATGGGATACACGTAGAGCTTGGCCGCGGGCAGCTCGGTGGTCGCGACCGCGAGACCGGCCGGGCTCAGCGCGGACACCTTCACCTGCACCGGATACCGGCCCCAGCGGGTGGCCGAGAGCCCGAGGCGCATGCCCGCGGGCGCACCACCGGAATCGTGGGCTTCCTCGACCTCGAGCTCCAGGCCGGGCATCGGCAGGGCGGTCATCCGCAGCAGCGCGTGCCCGCTCTCGACGAAAGCGACCGCGTTGCAACCGATCACCTCGTTCTCGAAACAGCGCACGGTGCCGCTGCCGTCGACCTGGACCCTGGTCGGCGCCTGCTGCCACGGCGCGGTGGCGAGCACACCGAGCATCGGCGCCGCGAAGACGACCAGCTGCCACTGCCCCAGCAGCACCGCGACGACCAGTGCCGCTGCCGCGCAACCGGCCAGGATGAACACCAGTGGCGCGGGCCGCCACCGGAGGTCGACCTCGACCGTTCTGGATTCGTCGCGATGCTTCATGTGCTCGTGGCGCGGGGCACCGGTAGCCGGCGGAGTAGTTCGGTGATGACGTCCTCGCCACGGATACGACGCACCCACATTTCGGGGCGCAACGTGATGCGATGCGACATCGCCGCCACCGCGAGGGCTTTCACGTCTTCGGGAATCACATAGTCGCGCCCGAGGAGCAGCGCCCTCGCCCGCGACATCTGCACCAGATCGAGTTCGGCACGTGGGCTGGCGCCGACTTCCACCTGCGGATGGCTGCGGGTGGCCGAGGCCAGCGCGACGACGTAGCTCACCACGTCGGGGTGCACTGTGACGAACTCGACCGACTGACGCATCTCCATCAGCCCCTGCGCGTCGACCACCTGGCCCACTTGCGGTGCGGTGGAACCACGTTCGAGCCTGCGCCGGATCATCTGCGTCTCGTCGGCCTCGGAGAGGTAACCGAGACGCAGCTGGATGGCGAAGCGGTCGAGCTGGGCCTCGGGCAGCGGGTAGGTGCCCTCGTACTCGATCGGGTTGTCGGTGGCCAGCACCACGAACGGCTGTGGGAGCAGGAAGGTTTCGCCGTCGATGCTCACCTGGCCCTCGGCCATCGCCTCCAGCAGCGCGGCCTGGGTCTTGGGCGGCGTGCGGTTGATCTCGTCGGCGAGCAGCACATTGGTGAACACCGGACCGCGACGGAAGTTGAACCGGCCCGACGCCATGTCATAGATCGTCGAACCCAGCAGGTCGGCGGGCAGTAGATCGGGCGTGAACTGCACGCGGGTGAAGTCCAGGCCGAGCGCGGCCGCGAAAGACCGCGCGATCAGGGTCTTTCCGAGGCCCGGCAGGTCCTCGATGAGTACGTGGCCTCCGGCCAGCACGGCAATCATGATGAGCTGCATCTCATCTCGCTTGCCGACCACGACACGGCCCAGCTCACGCAGTACGGCATCGGAGCGCTGGACGGTCACGTTCAACGGCATTGTCATCGGTGGCCTCTAACCCCTCACATCGTCTGCAAACGGCGCAGGATCTCATCCAGCGCCTCTCTACCCGGTGCGCGACCGGTGTGATCGCGCAACGCGGAGTTCGCCGGATCCACCCAGCGCCACAGTTCAGGTCCGAACTGCAGCTGACCGGCGGCCTCGGTGGCCCGGCGATTCTTGGAAACCCTCAGCCCGGTGGACAGCTCGAATTCCTTGGCGAGCAGCGGCCGCAGGTGGCGGTCCCAGTCGGCGCGGGTGCCGTCGGCGCGGGCGGTGAGCATCTCGGCGCGCGCGTGCCAGCGACCGAGCATCTCCGCCGGACCGTTGTCGATGTACTCGGTGAGCGGTTCCTCGCGGATCACGCGGTGCCGCAGCGACCAGACCAGCATCGCGAGCGCCGCGGCCACCGGCACGGCGACCGCGAGCAGCACCGAGTCACGATCAAGACGCACCAGCGTCACTTCGATCACCGCGACCGCGAGCACGGCCGTCACAATCACCGAAGTCCGGTTCACGCTGAGCCCTCCTGGCATGCTCCGGTGGCCTGCGTGGTGACGCGAGCTACCGCCTCCGGTCCGCTCATGCCGTCACCAGCCTGCGCTGCAGGTCTGTGAGGACGATGCGCAGCAGTTGTTCGGCGCGCATGCGCTGCCATTCGAGCATCGAGTGCGGGCTGAACCGCGCCTCCTCGAACAGCGCGACCAGCTCGCGGGCCGAAGCATCGTGCAGCACACCGCTTTCGAAGGCCCTGGCCAGTACCTCCATCGGGGTGTCCGAGGCCAGCGGGCGGGCGGCGCGGTCGCTGGACAGACCTCGCTCCATCGCCACATAGCAGGCGATGATGGCGGTGCGCGGGTCCTGACCCGGGGCGTTCATCGCCGCGAGGCCCATTTCGGCGGCGCGCGTGAGGGAGTCGACTTCGCTCGAGGTCGGTTCGTCCTCGACGGGCGCGACGGGGGCCGGTTCACGACGCGCGGCGACAGCCACGACGACCAGGCCGACCAGCGCGACCACGATCAGCACGATGGCCAGGATCGCCGCGATCACCAGGGCGGTGCCGGTGAGTTCGGTGGGTCCGGTGGTGGGATCCGCGGCATGGGTGTCGGTCGTGGGGACGGGGCCGGAGCCCTCGGTCAGCGTCTCGGAGGCCGGGCGCATCGGGCGGGCGCCGGGCAGCAGGAACAGTGCGGTGACCCCGCCTGCGAAGATCAGCGCCACCGCGGCGACGGCGACCGGGACCAGCAGCGCCATCCTGCGCCACTGGATGCGCGGCATGGCCTCGCGTTCGGCTTCCGGCATCGCCAGCGGCAGGCGATGCTGACTGGCGATCACGCCCGCGACCAGGATGACGATCGAGACCAGCAGCAGTACCGGCATCACGGCGACGAGCAGCGCAGAAGGGGCTCCGGTCGAGGTCGCGCCGGAGCCGGACAGCGTGCCCTGCAACGCGATCGTCGAAGCGACGACCAGTGCGATCACGACGATCGCCCGCGTAATGGGCTGATTCACCCCGATCACAGCTGTACCACCAAACCCCAGAGACTGCACAAAACAGCCACATAGTTACATGCCGAGTGGTCCGCTCGAGAGGAAATCGATGCTTTTGGACCCCTCCCCTCTTATTGTCCCCCCGCGATCAAGGGCTTGCTAAGCAGTGCGAACGTCCGACACGCCAGTTAATGGCAACTCACCGAGGCGGCTGGCGGTGCGAGCCAGATCGGGGATCGCCGGGACGCCCGCTGTCAGGTCGTGTGCGGGCTCCGGAGCGTGGATCGTGAACGGGAGATCGGCGTCGTAGAGGACATCGACGAGATTCACCAGGCGCATCGACCAGTCCGGCGGGACCTGGCGCAGCGGCGGGACCTCGCGCAGGGTCCAGTGGCGGTAGCGCTCGGTGAGTCGGAGGTAGTCGGCGGCACTGGTGGGGGCGGCGCAGATGTCGTGAAAATCGAGGGTGATGGCAGCGGTGGCGGCTTGGGCGCGGATGGTCGGGCCGTTGCCGAGGGACACGTCGACGGGGCCGGCACCCTTCAGGGGTCCGGCACCCACTGTGAGCACGTAGCGACCCGCGAGGAAGCCGGTGTCGCGGTGTGACGTGCGGGTGCGGTAGTCGAGTGGTCCATCGAGAGCGACCGGGCGGAGGTGGGCGAGGATCAACTCGATGGTGGGCAGGAACGCGTCGTGGAACAGCGGGTTGGGCAGGAGCTCCTGGGGCCGGTAGTTCGAGGTGACCACGAGGGTGCGGTGGTCGGCGAAGAGGGCTTCGAGCATGCGGGCGACGAGCATGGCATCGCCGATATCGGTGACGTGGAATTCGTCGAAGCAGACCAGGTCGGCGTCGCCGAGGAGTTCGTCGATGGCCCGTTCGATCGAACCCAGCGTGTGCGTGGCGGTATGGAGGGCGGCGAAGAAACTGTGGAAGTGGAAGCGGCGCTTGCGCCGTGTTTCGACCGCGCCGAAGAACCGGTCCATCACCATGGTCTTGCCGCGGCCCGGTCGGCCGTGCAGGTAGATGCCGCCGCGATCGGCCCTCGGGTCGCCGGAGCCCCCGGGGCGATCTGCCTGCTGGTTGCCGAGTGCGGCCGGGCGCCCGCGCAGGGCGGCGAAAGCGCCCGATCTCCGACCGCCGCTTTCAGCGAGGCGCGGGAGGCCGAACCGGCCAGTGCGTCGAGCAAGGTGCCCACCGTGTGCGTGGTGCCCGTCGACCGGATCGAGCAGTGATTCGAGCGCGTGTAGGGCCGCTTGCTGTGCGGGGTCGAGCACCACGGTGTCGGGTTTCATGCGAACCTCCTCGTTCCTCTACAGTTGTAGAGGACGGGCGTCGCCGACGGCCAGGAGAGGTGACGATGTCCACAGACCGGCGGGCACAGATCGTGACGGGCGCCATCGAACTCATCGCGACCCGGGGCATCCGCGCGCTCACCCACCGCGCGCTGGACACCCAGCTGGCCCTGCCCGCGGGTTCGACTTCGTACTACTTCCGCACGCGACGAGCCCTGATCGAGGCGGTGGCCGACGGGATCACCACCCGCTCACGCGCGGATTTCGTGGCCGCGCAGGACGAATCATCGACCGGCCCGGAAGACCTGACGCGGGTCGCGCGCGCGGAATCAGCAAGTCGGCCGATGGATCCCGTGCAGGTCGCGCACGACATCGCGACCTGGCTCGATCAGCTACTCGTCCATCGCCGTAACGAGCTGATCGCGCGGCACGCCCTGATCATCGAGGTCCTGTCCGACCCAGAACTGCACAGCCGACTGGCAGGCAGCCTGTTCTCCCTGGACCGCGCGACAGACCTGTTCAGCGCCCTCGGCGCCGCCGAACCACGCGAGTGGGCTCACGACTTCCTGGCACTGCTGGAAGGACTCGTCTTCGATCGGTTCGCGGGACTGCGCGCGGGAACAGCGGGCACCGTCGACCAGCTCGCCCGACCGCTGGCCGATTTCCTGACGAGCGGTCAGTCCCGCCAGCCGAATTCGGAATAGGTGGCGGTCGAATTCAGCGCGGCCAATCCGAGCGCGGAATACTCGATCAGGTCGGCGGGCAACTCGGTCAGCGGAAACCATTGCAATGCATAGCATTTATCGGGTTCCCGATTGAAAGGTTCACCGCGCCACGACTCGACGCGGAAGAACAGGCCGAGCCGGGAGTCGCGACCGGGGGCGGTGACGTGGGCGACGTGGAACAACCGCAGGGCGGTGGGATCGATGTCGACCCCGACCTCCTCCGCGGCCTCACGGACCGCGGCCGCCGCCGCCGACTCGCCGGCTTCGACCTTTCCCGACGGCAGGTGCCAGCGGTGATCGAACTCGTCGCCGCTGCGGCGCAGGCTCAGCAGAACCTCGTCACCGCGGATCAGCAGGACGTGCACGTCGACCAGGTGGCGGGGAGTCACCCGGTCGAGCGTACGAGAGCCGAGGCTACGACGTCAGGACGAGTCCGGAGGTCGGGACGCCGGTACCCGCGGTGACCAGGATGCGTTCCAGGGCGTCGACCTGGTTGACCGAGGTGCCGCGGATCTGGCGAACCGCTTCGGCGATGCCGTTCATGCCGTGGATATAGGCCTCACCGAGCTGGCCGCCGTGGGTGTTGAGCGGAAGGCGTCCGCCGAGCTCGATGGCGCCGTCGGCGATGAAGTTCTTGGCTTCGCCACGGGGGCAGAAGCCGAGCTCCTCGAGCTGCATGAGGACGAACGGGGTGAAGTGGTCGTAGAGGATCGCGGCCTGCATGTCGGCAGCGGTCAGGCCGCTCTGCGCCCACAGCTGGTCGCCGACGAGACCCATTTCCGGCAGCCCGGTCATGGCGTCGCGGTAGTAGCTGGTCATCACGTACTGGTCCGCGCCGCTGCCCTGCGCGGCGGCCGCGATGATCGCCGGACGCTGCGGGAGGTCGCGGGCGCGTTCGGCGCTCGTGACCACGATGGCGACGCCACCGTCGGATTCCTGGCAGCAGTCGAGCAGGTGCAGCGGTTCGGCGATCCAGCGCGAATCCTGGTGCTGTTCCAGGGTGATCGGCTTGCCGTAGAAGAAAGCGTTGGGGTTCACCGCGGCGTGCTTGCGGTCGGCCACCGCCACCGCGCCGAAATCGGCACTGGTCGCGCCGGTGACGTGCATGTACCGGCGGGCGACCATCGCGACCTGCGCGGCGGGCGTGCCGAGCCCCTGCGGGTAGGCCCAGCCCGCGTCTATCCCCGACGACGTGGGCGCGGCGGCCAGCGCGGGCGAGAACTGACCGAATCGGGCGCCGGATCGTTCGTTGAACGCGCGATAGGCCACCACGACATCGGCTACCCCGGTGGCCACGGCCATCGCGGCCTGCTGCACGGTCGCGCAGGCCGCGCCGCCGCCGTATCCGATGTGGCTGAAGAACTTCAGGCTCGGAATGCCGACCGCCCTGGCCACCGCGGCCTGGGTGTTGGTGTCCATGGTGAAGGTGGTGAGGCCGTCGACATCGGCGGGCGTGAGACCGGCGTCGGCCAGCGCCGCGCCGACCGCCTCCGCCGCCAACCGCAATTCGCTGCGTCCGGAGTCCTTGGAGAAGTCGGTGGCACCGATGCCGACGATGGCGGCGCGACCGGAAAGACCGGCGGATTCGGCGGAGGTGGTGCTCATTTCGGCTCCAGATCGGGAAGGGCGATGACGGCCGTGGCTGTGATGTGCTCGCCGAGGCTGTCTGTGCCGTGCACGTCGATGGTGACCTGGGTGCCGTCGATCTCGGTGACCGTGCCGGAAAGGGTCAGGGTGTCACCGGAGTACAGCGGCACGCCGAGACGGAGAGCGATGCGCTTGACCAGCGCACGCGGACCGGCCCAGTCGGTGACGAAGCGCTGCACCAGACCGGTGTCGGTGAGGATGTTGACGAAGATGTCGCTCGACCCGCGCTCGACCGCCTTGTCGCGGTCGTGGTGCACATCCTGGAAGTCCCTGGTGGCCAGGGCGGTGCTGATCACGAACGTGGGGTCGGCGTGGATCACCAACTGCGGCAGGGTGGTTCCCACCGCGAGGGTGGCGAGTTCGACGGTGGGAGTCATCGGGGCGTCCTTTGTGGTCATCACACGGCCTGCCAGTACGGCAGCACGGTGCCGTCGGGGAGCTTTTCGAACGCGACGCGGACAGGCTGGTCGATGGCGACATCGGCGGGGTCGATGCCACGCAGTTCACCGAGCATGCGCACACCCTCGTCGAGTTCGACCAGGGCGACCACGAAGGGCAGATCGCGACCGGGCACCTTGGGCGCGTGGTGCACGACGAAGCTGAACACCGTGCCGGTGCCCGCGGCGACCACGTAGTCGGTGGTCTCCGCTTTGTCCTGCCACAGCGCGGGAACGGGTGGGTGGCGCAGCGTGCCGTCGGGCAGACGCTGAAGGCGCAGCTCGCCGATTTCGGTTCCCGCCCAGAAGAACTCGGTATCGCGCGAGATGACCGGGCTGACGCGACCAGCGGGCGCGATGCCGGGCGATGCCGACGTCTGCTCCGCTGTCGCAGCGGCGGAAGCCGGCACGAATTTCAGGATGCGGAACAGCATTTCGGTGACGACCTCGTCGCCGACCGACCAGGTGGTGGTGAAGGTCAGGAACCAGCCGTCGCCGAGCCCGGTTCGCTTGGGGCCCTTGAACTCCGAAAGCCTGCTGCTGACCGTCACCTCCTCCCCCGGCGTCAGGTAGCGGTGGTAGGTCTGCTCGCAGTTGGTGCCGACAACGGAGGTGTAACCCGCGTCGTCGAGCAGCTGGGTCGCCAGGCCGAGTGGGTCGTCGGCGGTGCGCACCCCGCGCAGGCCGTTCATCGTCCACACCTGCGCCATGGCGGGCGGGGCGACGATCCCAGGATGACCTGCCGCCCTCGCTGCCTCGGCGTCGACGTAGATCGGGTTGGTGTCCCCCAGTGCCTCGACCCAGTTGTGGATCATCGGCTGGTTCACCGGGTCACGACCGGCACGCGGCGCGGACTCACCCGCCGCCGACAATTTCGCCAGTGCTTCGGGAATGTCCTCGGGGGTGATGCTGTCCGGCACGCGCCGCTCCTTGTTCATCGGGGGACGCGCGGCAGATCGAGGCCCGCGGTGGCGACCAGTTCGCGCATGATCTCGTTGACGCCGCCACCGAAGGTGACGACGAGGTTCTGCTTGGTACGCCGGTCCAGCCAGCCGAGCAGTTCGGCGGTGCCGGGCTCGGCGGGGTCGCCGTAGCGGCCGATGATCTCCTCGACCACGCGACCCGCTTCCTGCAGCGATTCGGTGGAGAAGATCTTGGTCGCCGAGGCGTCGGCGATCACCGCGTTCTGTGCCGCGGAGGTGTCGGCGGCGGCGACCTGCCAGTTCAGCAACTCGTTGAGCCGCACCATGGTGCGCACCCGGCCGAGTGCGCGACGCACTTCCGGCTCGCCGAGCAGACCATGCTCCGCCGACCAGTCGTGCAGGCGGTCGTAGAGCTGTTCGATCTTGCCGGACGGGCCGAGGCTGACGCGCTCGTGGTTGAGCTGGGTGGTGATCAGCCGCCAGCCGCGGTTCTCCTCGCCGACCAGCATCTCCGCGGGCACCCGCACGTCGTCGAAGTACGTGGCATTGGTGTGGTGGGCGCCGTCGCAGGTGATGATCGGAGTCCAGGAGTAGCCCGGGTCCTTGGTATCGACGATCAGGATCGTGATGCCGCGGTGACGGGACTCGACCGTGCCGGTGCGGCACGCCGTCCAGACGTAGTCGGCCTCGTGGGCGCCGGTGGTGAAGATCTTCTGCCCGTTGACGATCCAGTCACCGTCGCTGTCGCGGACCGCGGTGGTGCGCAGCGCGGCGAGGTCGGTGCCCGCCGACGGCTCGGAGTAACCGATGGCGAAATGGATATCGCCGGACAGGATTCCGGGCAGGAACTTCTTCTTCTGCGCGTCGGTGCCGTATTTCTGCAAGGTCGGCCCCACGGTCAGCAGGGTGACCAGTGGCAGCGGGACATCCGCGCGGACAGCCTCGTTGAAGAAGATCTGCTGTTCCATCGGGCCGAAACCCTGGCCGCCGAACTCCTTGGGCCAGCCGACACCGAGCCAGCCGTCGCGGCCCATCCGGCGCACCACCTCGCGGTAGGTGTCGCCGTGCCGGTCCACCGCCATCGCCGCGGCCTCGGCCGGGCTGATGAGATCGGCGAAATAGGAACGCAATTCTTCGCGCAACCGCCGCTGTTCGGCGGTCAGATCGATGAACATCTTGCTCCCAGAAGGTCGAGCCGCAGACCCGCACCGCCGAGGAGCCGGGCGAGGTCTTTGGCCTGCGAGTAGTAGCGGTGCATCGGGTGGGTGATATCCACACCCAGTCCACCGTGCAGGTGGTGACATTTCTGCATGGCGCGCGGAACTTCGGCCGCGGCCCAGTAGGCGAGCACGTCGAGGTCCTCGTCGATGCGGTACTGGTGCTGGGGCGAGAGGTCCGGCTGCGCCAGTGCCCAGCACGCCGACTCCGCAGCCACGTGCAGCGTGCGTGAGACCACGTACAGGTCCGCGATCTGCTGCGCCACGGCCTGGAACTCGGCCAGCGGCCTGCCGAACTGCTCCCTGGTGCGCACGTGCTCGGCGGTGAGCGTGATCGCGCCCTTCAGCAGGCCGTCGGCGACCGCGCCGATACAGGCCAGTGCGTGGCGGTGCAGGACGGGCAGCGCGTCATCGGCCAGCAGTTGGTCGGCCGGGATCTCGACGTCGTCGAGGACCAGCGTCGCCTCCGGGATACCCGCCGACCCCGCCACCGGGATGATCTCGAGCCCCGGCGCGACCGAATCGACCAGTGCCACCCCGGCATCGGTGGGCACCAGAATCCACCGTGCCTGCTCGGCGTAGATCACGCCGGACTTGCGCCCGGTGATCCGCACCGTGTCGCCCGCGCGCACGGCCTTGGTGGTGGGTGCGGTGGTGAACGGCGCGCCCGGTTCGTTGAGCGCGGCGGTGAGCACGGTGCCCTTGCCGACCTCGGCGAGCACCCGTTCGGCCAGTTCGTCCGACAGCACACCGAGCAGCGGCAGCACACCGAACCCGAAGGTCGGCAGCGCCGGGACCGCCGCGGCATCGGTGGCCAGCTCCATGAGCAGGGCCGATACCTCGAGCAGTCCCATACCGTCGCCGCCGAACCGTTCCGGCACCGGCACGGCCAGCAGACCGGAGTCGACCAGGCTCGGCCACAGGGCCATATCCCTGGCCGGCTCACGTTCGAGCAGGCTTACCACTACCTCAGCTACGGCGTCGGCGCTTTCGTCGCGGGTGAAATCCACGGCGTCCTCCCTCATCGAGCTAACTGTCCGCATCGCGCGGCAGGCCGAGAATCCGTTCGGCGGCCACGGTCAACAGGATCTGCTCGGTACCGCCCGCAATCGAGAGACACCGCGTAAGCAGGAATTCTTTCAGAGCATCACTGTCCAGGGAACCTTCTTGGCCGACAAGTTCCAGCGCGTATTCCGCCAGCTCCTGCCGATGCCGGACACCGACCAGTTTGCGAACACCGGCCTGGGCGCCCGCGTCGACGCCCGCCATTGTCGCTACCGCGATCCGCTGTTCCAGCAATGATCCAGCAATCGAAGACGTGATCAGCGCGCCGAAGCGGTCCTCACGCAGTTCCGTTCCCCATCCACCGACCGGGAAACGGTCGAGCAGGGCTTCGAGCGCGCCACCGATACCGCCGCCGCCCATGGCGACCCGTTCGGCCGACAGCGTGGTGCGCGCGATCTTCCAGCCGTTGTTCAGCGCGCCGACCAGGCAGTCGTCGGGCACGAACACGTCGTCGAGGAAGACCTCGCTGAACTTCTCCTCGCCGGTGATCTGCACCAGTGGCCGCACCTGCACGCCCGCGGCGCGCATATCGACGAGGAAGTAGCTGATGCCGCGATGCTTGGCCGCGGCCGGATCGGTGCGGGCCAGGCAGATGCCCCAGTTCGCGGTGGAGCCGAGCGAGGTCCACACCTTCTGGCCGCGCAGCACCCAGCCGCCGTCGACCTTCTCGGCGGTGGTGCGCAGGGCGGCCAGATCGGAACCCGCGCCCGGCTCGCTGAACAGCTGGCACCAGATGACCTCGCCGTGCAGGGTCGGCCAGACGTAGCGTTCGATCTGCTCCTCGGTGCCGAAGCGCAACAGCGTCGGCACGGCCCAACCCGCGACGGCGAGGTCGGGGGTCGTCAGCTCGGCGCGACGGAGCTGTTCGGCGATCTGCAGGCAGGTCATCGGGTCGGCGGCACGGCCGTAGGGCCGCGGCCAATGCGGCATCACCATGCCCGCTTCCACCAGCGCGCGCGTCTGGTCGGCGGGCTCGAGCGCGGCGATCGCGGCGACCTCGTCCGCCAGCGCGGTGTCGACGGCGGCGTCACCGAGCACCCGTTCGGCGCCGGTGGTGCGGCGCCGACCGGCCCTGGTGAGCTCGGCGACACGGGCGCGCCAGCGCGCCGAACCACCGAGGAGCTGGCGCAGCGAGCTCGCCCGGCGCAGGTAGAAGTGCGCGTCGTGTTCCCAGGTGAAGCCGATACCGCCGAGCACCTGGATGGCGTCCTTGGCGTTGTCGACGGCGGCATCGAGGGCCACCGAGGCGGCCACGGCCGCGGCGATCGGAAGCTCGTCGCCGCCCTCGTCGATCGCGGCGGCGGCGTCGGCGGCGACCGCGCGGATCAGCTCGGTGCGGCACAGCATCCAGGCGCACAGGTGCTTGATCGCCTGGAAGCTGCCGATCGGCTTGCCGAATTGTTCACGCACACGGGCGTATTCGACCGCGGTACGCAGGGTCCAACCGGCGATGCCCGCCAGTTCCGCTACCGCGAGCGCTACGAAGAGATCGGTGACATCAGCCGTCGGCGCGAAGCCGTGATCGGCCGGTACAGCCACCTCGGCGGCGCTGACCCGCGCCAGCGGCACGGTGTGGTCGCCGTGTGCCAGCGACGTCACCGTCACCGCTTCAGCGGGCAGCAGCAGCCATAGGGTGCCGTCGATGGTGTTGGCGGGCACGAGAACTCGGGTCCGCTCATCGGCGCCGTAAACGAAATCCCAAGTGCCGGAGACACTCCAGCCGGTATCGGTGGCGACCGCCTTCGCGGACTGCTCGTCGCCGGGCACCGCGACCGCGCACGGTGTGCCGTCGGCGAACGCCCCCTCGGTGATCAGCCCGGCCAGCGCGGTGGCCAGCACCGGACCGCCGACCAGGTCGTCGCCGGTCTGCTCGAGCATGACCGCCAGGTCGGCGACCGTGCCGCCGAGACCGCCATTGTCCTCGGGCAGCGCGACCTCGAACAGCCCGAACTCGCTCAGCCCGGTCCAGTACCCGCGCCAGGCGGCCGAGCCGCCGGTCCGCATTGTTTCAATCGGCGCGACCGTGCTCGCCCAGCCCCGCAGCGACGCCGCGACGGCTTTGTGCTCGTCAGTGGTGGCGATGGTCACAAGAAGATCCGCCCTTCCGGCGTGGTTCACACTTCTAGAACATGTTCTAATATCTAAGCCGGGTATAAGTCAAGAGACCTACACTCGCACTAAGCTCCGGGCACGGCTCGGCCGATGAATTGCCACTGAAGCGAAAGGGTTTCCACGATGGACAGTCCCGCACCAACGCCCACCGTGACGACGCTGTCCGAGGACGAGCTCAGCTCCAGCGCACAGCGCGACCGGCGCAAGCGCATCC
>NZ_JBHWZY010000045.1:0-16093 GCF_042727815.1 Nocardia sp. NPDC060220 | reverse complement strand
ACGACCGGGGGGTACATGAAAGATTGGAACCAATAATAATTATTGGCACTGACATTCATCGACACACTATTGAGTTCTCAAAGAACACACGCACACACTTCTACCCACAACTTCTCGGAGGGGTTTCGGTGAGGCAAGGGTTCAAACTTAGCTCAGACAACCGGCCGGAAGCAAATCCGTACCGAGTCCCTCTGAACACGCAGTCAGTCAGGCGCTCATCGTCCTACCTCGTGTCTCGGCCGCTGGGCGGCTGAGTCGGTGTCCGTGTCGCTCTGACTGGAATAAAGTTACGTGTCGCGAATTGCAATGTCAAATCCCCTAGTCAGGGGATATTTTCGCAGTGTTCATGTATGAAAGTGCGCATGGCGGAGGAACATAGCGGGAAGCGTCAGCGGTTGCGTCGCATGGCGAGAGCCGGACTTGTCGTGGCGGGTGGCCTCGCGTTGGTGACAGCTGGGGCGAACATCGCTATGTGGAGTTTGTCGTCCGGTCATAGAAGTGATGTCGCGGCCGCGCCCAGCGCACCCGTCGTGATCGTCCCGGGTGCCAAAGTCGGGACGGACGGAACTCCGATGGCCTATCTACAGGGACGTCTCGATGTGGCGATCGAGTTGGTCGAAGCGGGCAAGGCCGAGGCGATTCTGTTGTCCGGGGATGCCGGCGGCTCGTCGGGCGACGAGATCGCGTCGATGACGCGCTATCTCCTCGACCACGGCATCGACCCGGCCATCGTCCGATCCGATCGTGCCGGCCTTTCCACGCGGGAGACCTGCGAGCGAGCGAAGTCGCTGTTCGGCATCGACCGGGCGATCATCGTAAGCCAGTACCAACATCTCCCCCGCGCGGTCGCGCTGTGCCGGGCCGCGGGTATCGAGGCCGACGGGGTGGTGGCCTATTGCGAGTGCAGGCAGGTCACCGAGGTACGCAACAACGTTCGTGAATGGCTGGCAGCGCCGAAAGCCGTGGCGGAGATGCTTCTGCGCTGACAGCGCGCCGGGAGCGCAGAGAAGCGACGAACTCCCGCAATCTCGCGGGCCGTGCCCACCGAGGCACGGGAGGCGCTGTGACCAGATGGGGGAAGGCCGGCGCGGCATCAGCAGCGAGCAGGGCTGTCGCGTGAGCCCGTGCCAGCCCGACCCTGACCTCGACTTCTCGCGCCCTCCAATCGTGCACGAGCCCGAGCTCGACCATCGCGGTGCGGAACAGTTCGGGAGCGGCACCGCAGTCCGTCCGGTGCAGACAGGCGAGCTCTACCAATGCTGGACTGTCGAGTCCACGCGCGAGTGCCTCGGCGGCGGCCATCGACAGGTCCGCACCGTGGAGCTCACCGAGCACGAATCGGTCTGCGGCGTGGGCCAAGTCGTCCATGGTCTCAGCGTGCGCGGCACAAGGTTGATGGGTCAAAGGGTTTTCCGGGGCGGTTGTGGGCGGCGAGGTGCTCGCCGCGGCGGCAGGACCAGCACCGATGTTCTCGCCACGGCAGGCGCGACCGCCGGGGTGGCGTGCTCGAGGGATCCGGATCGCGTACCGTGATCGGGGTTGTCTGCAATGATCGCCGACCGGATTGGGGTGCATCGTGGGCGGTTCCGAGCACGCCGCGCGGCTCGTGCGTTTCTGGCAAACGGTGGAGTTGTTCGGCCCGCAGCTTGTTCCCGACGTCGAGACCGGCGGACTGGTGGTCGATCTCGCGCCCGATGACCGCGCGCCATGGGAAAACCTCGCCGCGCTGCCCGCGTTGAAAACCGGGCGAGTGTGGCAGTTCGTCGTGTACGGCGGACTGTTCGAGGTGGGGCGCGCGCGGGAAGCGCTGGTGCGGACATTCGGCGAGGACCAACTGGAGGCCGACGCCCGACGGGCCGGGACCACAGCGGCTTTCGCGGTGACGTTGACCGACGGCGGAGTGGTTGTCGAAGGCTCGGCGACGTTGTCGGGGCTGGCGTGGGCCGTGAACCGGCTGCGCGCACCAGGGCCCGGCGACGTCGGCTGGGCCGACGGATTCGACCACGACTCGGCGGCGTTCACCGCCGCGCTCGACACGCTGACGCGAGAAACTCACCCCGATGCCGAACAGATGGGTCCGGCACCGCGGTGGCGTGCGCTGGACGTGGCAGGCCGCGGGGTAGCGGCTTCGGTGCTCGCGGCGGGAGCGGATGGCGTCATCTCGCCCGGTCTCGCCGGGATGTCGGCGTTGGCCTTCGCCGAACGGTTCGCCGTCCTGCCTGACGACGACGTCGTCGATGCCCCCCGATTGACCGGCCGCGACCTGCAGATCTTCACCGGTGAACTGTGTGCCGCGCTGGGCATTCGATCGGAATTGCGGGCCGGCGGTGTGCGGGTGGCGTGCATCCAGGTCGCGGCGCGCGACGCCGACAGTGACGCTGCCGAGGATCGCCTGAACAGCGGGCTCGGCACGGACCTCGCCGAGCTCGCGAAAGCGGTGGAGCGCGGCGACATCGGTGCGGCGCTGCGTGACTACCTCTCGGCGGCGGAGTCGCTGCCGCTCGATGACCGGATCGATGTCCGGCGACGCCAGGACGCGGTCGTCGAGGGCCTGCTCCCCCATCTCATTCCGGACGGACGCTGGCCGGGCGATCCGCTGGTTTCCGGACAGCAGTTCGCGGTCGATCGCGCGCTGTCCGAATTGCGCGCCGATGCGGGCATTTTCGCGGTGCACGGTGCGCCGGGCACCGGGACGACGACGATGCTGCGAGACCTGCTGGCCGGGATTCTGGTCGAGCGGGCCGCGCAGCTGGCGGCGTTCGACGATCCGATGGCGGTGTTCGCCGGGATCACCGAGCAGGTGCAGGTGGCGAAGAACTACACGGTGGGCGCGCACCGATTGGCGAACTGTGTGACCGGGTTCGAAGTGGTGCTGGCGACCGGCAGCGATGCCACCGCGGCCGATGTGGTCGCCGAGATCCAGCATCGCGACGCGATCGATGGCGAGCTCAATCATTTCACCGACCTGGCCGAACTCGTCGGCGGCGCACCGGCGTGGGGACTGGTCGCCGCGGCACTGGGTGGGACGCGACGAACGTTCGCCGAACAGTTCTGGTTCGGGGATCGGTTCGCCACCGAACGGAAGACCGGGACACCGAACGGCGGAATGCTCGACATCCTCAAGCAGGCCGAGGCCGACCCGGATTCGATTCCCGATTGGCCGACCGCGGTGCGGGATTTCACCACGCGCCGCGCCGAGGTGCGCAGACTCGCGCAGGCGCGCCAGAACGTCGCCGACGCGGTCGCCGAGCTGCCGACCATGAACGCGGGATTGCAGTCGACGGCGGCCGAGATCGCCAACGCCGACGACGCGCACGCGCACTGGCGCGAACGTCATCAGCTGGCCACCGAGCATCTGCGGGCCGCGCAGGCCGCGCACCACCGGGCGGGCAAGTTCCTCAGCGAGCACGGCGGGCAGAAGCCGGGGTTCGTGGCATCGCTCTCGACAGGATTCCGGGCAGGGCGGCGGTGGAGCGCGCGCAGCAACGAATTGCTGCGCGAACGACATATCGCCGAGGCGGACATGCGGCGGCGCCAGACCGAGGTCGAGTACACGCGGGAGCAGTGGGCGCAGGCCGCCGAGAACGGCCGCACGCTGATTCGCGAACACGTCGAGTTGACGGAGCGGCGGGCGGCGGCGCTCGACGTTATCGAGCGGGGGCGCGAGAACTGGTCGCGCACCATCCCGTTCGGTGATGTGGCGGGTGACGACGAGCAGTTCCAGCTGTGCAATCCGTGGGCGGACGAGCAGTACGCGAGCGCGCGGCGTGAGCTGTTCCTGTCGGCGTTGAAGTTGCATCGTGCGTTTCTGCTCAACGCGGCCCCGCGGATTCGCGACAATCTCATCGTCGCCATCGCGTTGATCCGTGGTGAGCTCGCGGTGGAGCCGAAGCCGGAAACCGTTGCGGCGGCATGGCAGACACTGTTCTTCGCGGTGCCGATGATCACCACGACCTTCACCGCACTGCCCCGGTTGTTCGCCGGGCTGGGGTCCGAGGCTCTCGGATGGTTGTTCGTCGACGATGCCGGGCAGGCTGCGCCGCAGTCGGTGGCCGGTGGATTGTGGCGGGCTCGGCGGGCGGTGATCGTCGGTGATCATCGTCAGCTGGGACCTGTCGGTGTACTGCCCACTTCGGCGCAGGAAGCATTCGTACAGCAGTACGGGCTCGATGCGGAGTGGATGCCGGATCAGGCGTCGGCACGCCAGGCTGCTGATCGTGGGGTGCGGTACGGGACCTGGCTGATGCCCTCCGATTCGGTCGCGCCGGTGTGGGTCGGCACGCCGTTGCGGGTCCATCGGCGCAGTGACCGGCCGATTTTCGAGCTCACACATCACATTGCCTATGACGATGATCTGCTGGTGTTCGCCACGCCGGATCGACCGGAGTTTCCCGGGCACGATCGGTGGATCGATGTCAGATCCGCACGGGCCGAAGGTAATTGGATTCCCGGCGAAGGCGAAGCGCTCGCCGCGCTGCTCGCGCGGTTGACCGAGGACGGGGTGGCAGCGGCCGATATCCGTGTGGTCAGCCCGTTCCGCGACGTCGCCCATGGCGCGCAGGAGATCGCGCGTGAGGTGCTCGGTGCGGAGTTCGCGCAGCGGCAGGTGGGCACTGTCCATGCGATGCACGGCAATTCGGCCGAGGTCGTGGTGCTGATCTTGGGGACATCGCCCGCGGCAGGTGGGTCGCGACGGTGGGCGGCGACGAATCCGAATGTGCTCAATACGGCAGTGTCGCGGGCTCGGCGGCGGGTCTACGTGATCGGCAACTACCGATTGTGGAGCAGCCAGCGCTATTTCGACGATCTCGCCAGGCGCTGGACGGTCGAGACCGAACAGCTCGCCGATCAGACCGTGAGCCGGTAGAACCGCCAGAATCCGAAGTCCTCGATCGGGAGGACTTGCACGGCGGTGAAACCTGCCTTCTCGGCGTACTCCCCCAGTTTCGCCGTGCGCATGACGGTGCCGGTGCCCGCGGAGTCGGGATGTGCCATGCCGTCGGGCAGGCAGACCAGCAGGCTGAACCCGTACATCAGGCGGTCGATATCGCTCGCGGGTGCAGTGAATTCCGCCGCGACGGCCTCATCCATGATGATCACCGCACCACCTGGACGCAGGGCTTTGCGCATCGAGGTCAGCACCTCGACCGGGTGTGGCATGTCGTGCAGGCACTCGAACGCGAACAGCGCGTCGTAGGCGGATTCGGGGAGGTCGGTGGTGGCGTCGGCGTGGTGGAAACGGACGCGATCGCCGAGGTCGGTGGCGTTTTCGGTGGCCATCCGCACCGAGGGCTGGTCGATGTCGTAGCCGTCGACCGCCAGCTCCGGGTAGGCGCGGGCGAGGGCGATCGCGGACCAGCCGCCACCTGAGCCGATATCGGCCGCCTTGGCATCGGGGCGCGACAGCAGCGCGTGGATATCAGCGACCCCGGCCAGACCCGCAGCGAGACGGTGCTCGAACCAGGGGCGGTTCATGTCCGACTGGGATTCGCGCATGTCGGCGCCGTACTCGGACCAACCGACGCCGCCGCCGTCGCGGTAAGCGCGCACGAGCGCGGGCATCTGGGCGGCGGCACCGGCCAGCATACGAGCCAGTGGCGCAAGGTAATCGAGACTGCTCGGGTCGGTGAGCACCTCGGCAGCGCCGGCGGGCAGGGCGAACCGCCCGTCCGCGGCCACCGTCAGAATCCCGGTCGCCGCCTGCTGCTCGAGCCACTCCTGCGCATACCGGCGATCTCCACCCGCCCGCGCGACCAATTCACCCGCATCCGCGGGCCCACCTTCGGCCAACGCCCGATACCAGCCGAGCCGATCCCCGAGATGCACCGCCAGAATGTCGATGGTCCCGAGCGCGGCCCCGAACAACCGCTCGGCGAACTGCTCACTGGATTGCTCAGCTCCGGTCACCGGTCGTCCTCCTGTTGACGCGATACGAATCGACGCCGACCCGCTGATACGGACTACGGGTCGGCTCGCCGAAAGGTTCAGCAGCAGGTCAGGGTGGCTATGGCGAATCGAACAGGAGGCTGCCGGATTCGACGGTGGTGCCGACGGTGTCGGTGTAGACGGAGTCTTTTGCCGAGTCCATGACCACGACGGGACAGATGACCGAGTAGCCGGTGGCGGCGGTTTTCGTCGGGTCGAAGGTGACGATGGGGGCGCCGGCTTCTACGGTGTCTCCTTCGGTGGCGAGCAGTTCGAAGCCTTCGCCTTTGAGTTTCACGGTGTCGATGCCCAGGTGGACCAGGACGCCGACGCCGTGGCCGAAGATGACGAAGGCATGGGGGTGGAGTTTGAGGATCTTGCCTGCGATGGGGGCCGTCACCGTCAGGGTGCCGCGGGTGCGGTCTGGGTCGAGCGCGACGCCGGAACCGACGATCTGCTCGGCGAAGACCTGATCGGGGACCTCGGACAGGGCCACCACCTTGCCGGGCAGCGGCGCGATGACCGGGATGCTCACAGAATGTCCTCGATGTCGTCGGCCAGGGTGTCGGCTTCGGGGCCGACGACGACCTGCACGACCGTGCCCGACTTGAGGACACCGTGGGCGCCCGCGGCCTTGAGAGCGGCCTCGTCGACCTTGCTACCGTCCTTCACCTCGGTGCGCAACCGGGTGATGCAGGCCTCGATCTCGACGATATTGTCCGCGCCGCCCAAGCCCTGGACGATCGCTTCCGCTTTGGACATCTGTTCTCCCTTTCGGCGGTGGTTGCCAGTACCAGTATGGGAGTCTCGAATGTGCGCCACATCATATTCAGCGGTTGACATCCGACCTCCACCTGGTCAAACTGGCAACTGGTTATGACCGGACAGTACCCGTCAGGTACACCGGTTCACAACAGTTAACCCGGATCGGCGGGCAAGCCGGTCCTCCCTCGCCGAGACCGCCGCGAAGCCGGCACGAAGAAGGTCGACATGACTGCCGTTACCGACACACCCCAACAAGAATCGAAGGTGTTCGCGGGATTGCAGCGCCTCGGTCGCAGCCTCATGCTGCCGATCGCGGTGCTCCCCGCGGCGGGCATCCTGCTGCGCATCGGCCAGGACGACCTCCTCGGCCGCTTCTCCGCGCTGGAGAGCACCGCCTCGGTCATCTCGGCAGCCGGGCAGGCCGTGTTCACCTGGCTGCCGCTGATCTTCGCCGTCGGTATCGCGATCGGCTGGGCGAAGAAGGCCGACGGGTCGACAGCGCTGGCAGCGGTGGTCGGCTACATGGTGATCAACGGCGTGTTCGAAGCGATGTCACCGATCGTGCTCGAAGGGAAAACCGACCCGAAGGGCGCGCAGGCGCTGATCAACTACGGCGTCCTCGCCGGCATCGTGATGGGTCTGCTGTCGGCGATACTGTGGCAGCGGTTCTATCGCACGAAGCTGCCCGACTTCCTCGGCTTCTTCAACGGCAGGCGGCTGGTGCCGATCCTGACCGCGTTCACCGGCCTCGTCGTCGGCGTCGGCATGGCGTTCCTGTACCCGGCCTTCAACTCCGCGCTCACCTGGGTGGGCGAGACCGTTGCGGACAACTCGGTCGTCGGTGGCGGCATCTACGGCGCGGCCAACCGCCTGCTCATCCCGACGGGGCTGCACCACATCCTGAACTCCACGGTCTGGTTCCTCGTCGGCGACTACACCGACGCCTCCGGCCAGCTCGTGCGCGGTGACCTCAACCGCTTCTTCGCCGGTGATCCGACCGCGGGTACGTTCATGACGGGGTTCTTCCCGATCATGATGTTCGCGCTTCCCGCTGCCGCGCTGGCTATTTGGCGCAACGCGCGTCCGTCGCAGAAGAAGCTGGTCGGCGGCATCATGCTCTCCACCGGCCTGACCGCGTTCGTCACCGGCATCACCGAGCCGCTGGAGTTCTCCTTCATGTTCGTGGCGTGGCCGCTGTATGTGGTGCACGCGATCTTGACGGGCACATCGATGGCGCTGGTGAACGCGCTCGGTATCCACGACGGATTCACGTTCTCCGCGGGCGCGATCGACTACCTGCTGAACTTCGGCAAGGCCACCAATGCCTGGATGCTGATCCCGATCGGGCTGGGTTACGCGGTGATCTACTACGTGCTCTTCAGCTTCGTGATCAAGAAGTGGAACCTGCGCACGCCGGGTCGCGAGGCGGAAACCGATGTCGAAGCCGGTGCGCCCGACGCGGCCCTGGTCGAAGCGGAGACTGCTCTGACGGCCACGGGCGATACTCGAACCGACGCACCCTCGGTCGCCGAAGTCGAAACGAAGCTGGACAAGAAACTGGAAGGTGAGTGAGGCAATGAGCACCCGCACCGTCATCGTCGGATCCGAGGTGGGGCTGCACGCGCGGCCCGCCGCGAAACTCACGCAGGCCGTGCAGGCCGCGGGGGTGCCGGTGCGGATCTCGTTGGGAGGTGGCGAACCGGTCGACGCGGCCAGCGTGCTCGCGGTGATGACGCTGGGCGCGGGACACGGGGCCGAGGTGACCCTGCACGCCGAGGGGGCCGACGCGGTTCTGGACCAGCTGGCCGAACTCATCGCCTCGGATCTGGACGCCGCCTGATGCCGGAACAGGTGATCGGTGGACTCGGAGTGAGCCCGGGCGTGGTGTGCGCGCCGTGGTTGCGGTTCGGATCGCAGCTCGAGACATCGGCGCACGGTCCCGTCGGCGGCTCGGTCGCCGACGAGCTCGCCCGGGTCAAGGATGCGCTCGGTGGCGTGTCCGACGAGATGACCGCCAGGGCCGCACGGGTGAGTGGTGTTGCGGCGGAGATTCTTTCGATGTCGGCGACGATGGCCCGTGATCCGGGCATCGTCGCCGCCACGGAGAAGGAGCTCGCCGCCGGGATGCCGACGGCGCACGCGGTGCACCTGGCGTTCGAGGGATTCTGCGCGAAGCTGGAAGCGCTCGGCGGGTACATGGCCGAGCGGGCGACCGATCTGCGCGATATCGGCGGGCGGACCGTGGCGGTACTGCTCGGGCTGCCGATGCCGGGGATTCCGGAGCCGGGATATGCGTTCGTGCTGGTCGCGCGCGATCTCGCACCTGCCGATACGGCGATGCTGGGTGACAGTGATGTGGTCGGGTTGCTCACCACCGAGGGTGGGCCGACCAGCCACACCGCGATTCTCGCGAAGTCCCTCGCGTTGCCGGCGGTGGTGAACTGTCCGGATACCGATCGGCTCGTCGACGGTGTGCCGGTGCTGCTCGACGGCACCACCGGTGAGGTCGTGATCGACCCGAGTCCCGAGCATCAGCAGGCAGCACTGGAACAGGCAGCGGCGGACAAGGCGCGGATCGCGGCGGCCAGCGGGCCGGGACACACCGCGGATGGGACGCCGGTGCAGCTGCTGGTGAACATCGGCACCGTCGACGACGCGGCGAAGGCCGGGCCCATCGACAGTGAGGGGGTTGGCCTGTTCCGCACCGAGTTCATGTATCTCGGGAAGACGTCCGCGCCGTCGCTGGAGGAGCAGACCGCCTCGTACACAGCTGTTTTCGAACAGTTCGCCGGTCGGCGAGTCGTCGTGCGGACACTCGATGCCGGGTCGGACAAACCGCTGCCGTTTCTCGATCTCGGCACCGAGGAGAATCCGGCGCTCGGTGTGCGCGGGCTGCGGATCGGCACGGTGTTCCCGGAAACTCTGGCCACGCAGCTCACGGCTCTCGCCCGTGCGGGCGAGGCCACGGGAGCCGACCTGTGGGTGATGGCGCCCATGGTCGCCACCGCGGACGAGGCTGCCGGATTCGCCGCGCTGGCAAGGGAATCCGGGCTGACCAAAGTCGGGGCGATGATCGAGATCCCGGCGGCGGCGTTGCGCGCCGCCGATCTGCTCGCGCATCTCGACTTCGTGAGCATCGGAACCAACGATCTGAGCCAGTACACGTGCGCGGTGGATCGAATGGCGGGCGGGCTCGCACAGCTGCTCGATCCGTGGCAGCCCGCGGTGCTCGATCTGATCGCGATGGTCGGTGCGGCCGGCGCGGCGGCGGGTAAGTCGGTCGGGGTGTGCGGTGAGGCGGCGTCGGATCCGACGTTGGCGCCGGTGCTGGTGGGGCTGGGCGTGACGAGTTTGTCGATGTCGGTGCCCGCGTTGCCCGCGGTACGGGCGGCGTTGGCCGCGGTGGATGTGCAGCAGTGCCAGGACGCGGCCGACGCGGCGTGTGCGGCACGGAATCCGCAGGTGGGGCGGGCGGCGGTCGCGGCGATCATCGGGCGGGCGTGAAAAAGGTTGTTGTGCACACGGTCCGGCCGTCGGTCGGATCGCGATGCGGTGTCCGGTGGCGGTCCGCGACCGCTGTGGTGGATGGCGTATCGGGTCGTTCAGGTGTTGGGGCCGGGCACGGCTCCGGTGATGGGGAAGGTTCGTGGTGACGGGAATCGTGCGGGGTCGTCTCGTCGGGACGGTCGAGGGTGACATCGCCGACGGCGTCGTCGAATTCCAGGACGGGCTGATCACCTGGGTCGGCGATGCGGCGAATCATCCTGCACCCGATCGGCTTCCAGCATCCAGTGATGATCTGGTGCTTCCGGGGTTGATCGATCTGCACTGTCATGGTGGGGCCGGGTTCGGGTTTCCCAATGCTGATGCGGACGGCGCTCGGGTCGCGGCGGCGCATCATCGGGCGCACGGCACCACCGGGTTGATGGGGAGCTTGGTGTCGGATCGGCCGGAGGTGCTGATCGCACAGGCGGCGATGTTGGCCGATCTCGTCGAGGACGGGGTATTGCTCGGGGTGCATCTCGAGGGCCCGTTCATCAATGCGATCCGCTGCGGGGCACAGGATCCCGCGGCGATCGTTCCCGGCGATCCCGCATTGTTCGAGCGACTCTACGCGGCCGCCCGCGGGACGGTGCGGTCGATGACACTGGCGCCCGAGACCGCGCATTTCGATGAACTGCTGGCCGCGATGCGCCGACATGATGTGCTGCCCAGCCTCGGGCACACCGATGCCGATGCCGCGACCACCGCGGCGCGCATCGCCGAGGCCAGTGGTGGCCCTGTTACCGCCACGCACCTGTTCAACGGGATGCCCGCACTGCATCACCGCTCCCCCGGGCCGGTCGCCGCCTGTCTGGCCGCGGCCGGGCGAGGCCAGATGGTGGTCGAATTGATCGCTGACGGTGTGCATTTGGCGCCGGAGACGGTGACGATGGTATTCGATACCGTCGGCCCGGATCAGATCGCGCTGGTGTCCGATGCGATGGCGGCGGCGGGCATGAGTGACGGCGACTATCGGCTGGGCGCCCTCGATGTTCAGGTCCACGACGGCGTTGCCCGGCTGTCCACCGATGACGGTTCGCCCGGGGCGATCGCGGGTGGCACGGCACGGCTCGTCGACGTGCTGCGCTGGACCGTCGACGTCGCGGGCATACCGCTGTCCGATGCGGTCGTCTCCGCGACTCGAACCCCTGCTCGTGTTCTCGGTCTCGAGAGCGAACGCGGCAGTCTCACCGTCGGCGCGCGTGCCGACATTCTTGTCACCGACCAGTCATTGCGGCCGCGGCGGGTGCTCGTCGCCGGAACGGAAGGAATCTGATGGAGATCGTGATCCGGGCTGACGAAAACGAAGTGGCGAGTACGGTCGCCGATATCGTCGGCGGCTATGTGCGAGTCGGCAACGCGATCCTCGGCTTGGCGACCGGGTCGTCGCCGCTGGGGAGCTATCAGGAGCTGGCGCGCCGGTACCGGGAGGGCGAGCTGGACTTCACCACCGCCAGCGCTTTCCTGCTCGACGAGTACGTCGGTTTGCCGAAAGATCATCCGCAGTCGTATTTCTCGGTCATCCGGTCGGAGTTCGTCGACCATGTGAACCTGGATCCCGCGCGGGTGCTGAGCCCGAACGGGGAGGCGGGTGACGTGGCGGGTGAGGGCCGCCGGTACGACGCGGCCATCGCCGCCGCGGGTGGGGTCGACGTGCAGTTGCTGGGGATCGGCACCGACGGGCACATCGGGTTCAACGAGCCCGGGTCGGCGCTGACCTCCCGCACGCGGGTGAAGACGCTGACCGAACAGACGCGTAAGGACAACGCGCGCTTCTTCGACGGGCCGGAGGATGTGCCGCATCATGTGCTCACGCAGGGCCTCGGCACCATCAACGAGGCCGGCCACCTGGTGATGATCGCGCTCGGCGCGGGGAAGGCCGATGCGATCGCCGCCGCCGCCGAAGGGCCGTTGTCGGCGTTCTGCCCGGCCTCGGTCATGCAGTGGCATCCCCACGTCACGGTGGTGATCGACGAGGCCGCGGCGAGCAAGTTGAAGCTGGCGGACTACTACAAGTACGCGCTGGCGAACAAGCCCGCCTGGCAGTCGTTCTGACGTGACCGCCCTCGAGTTCGCGGTGCAGGACGCGGCAGGCGCGCTCGGCGCTCGCCGCGCCGGGGCGGATCGGGTGGAATTGTGTGCGGCGCTGGGCAGCACGGGTGGGCTCACGCCGAGTATCGGGACGATCGAGGCTGTGGTGGAAACCGGTATTCCTGTCCATGTGCTGATCCGGTGCCGGGCCGGAGGTTTCGTGTACGGCGATGCAGCCGAGCTCGCGGTGATGAATGCTGATGCGCGCGCGGCAGTTTCGGCTGGTGCGGCCGGTCTGGTGATCGGTGCGCTCACCCCGGACCACCGGGTCGATGCCGAAGGGCTGAGTCGTGTTCTCGATGGTGTCGCTGTCGATGGCATAGAGCTGACCTTTCATCGTGGGATAGATCAGATCCGCGACCGTGCGGCCGCGCTCAACACATTGATCGCCGGTGGCATGACCCGGGTGCTCACCTCCGGTGGGGCACCCACCTGCGCCGAGGGACTCGATGAACTCGCCACGATGGTCGATCACGCGGCAGGGCGCATCCAGATCATGGCGGGTGGCGGGATCGCCGTCGGTGACATTCCGGCATTGCACCGGGCGGGCGTCGACGCCATCCACCTGTCGGCCCGACGCGTCATCAGTGATGACGGTGGACCCGGTGGCGGCGGCACCTCCGGCCACGAGCAACTGGACGAGGAGCTCGCGGTCGCCGCTGCCCGTCAACTGCTCGCGGTAGACCGGCCGAACGCCTCCGGACACCCCTCGGCCTGATGCGGGCTGCTCACCTGCTCGGCATGCGACGGGCCCGGCCGCGATGGGGCCAGTACGGGTTCGGATTCGCCCGGCCGTCGACTACTCGTGTCAGGAGCGCTCGTCCAGAATCAATTCTGCCTCGCCAGGACCGCAGTCGAAGGCCGCTTGTACTGCTGCAACGGCTTTTTCGTGTTCGCCCGCGGCTACCAACGCGTCGATATCGGCCCACTGATCGGTGGGCGGGGCTATCGACGGGTCGAGGCGGCGGTCGAGGCGTTCCCACATGCGGGCCACGGTGGGGTCGTCGGCGAGGAGTTCGCCGAGGTGGGCCTTGAAGGTGGGGTGTTCGGTGCGGTACATGCCCATCCAGCTGCTGGCGGGCGGGCTGGCTTCGGCATTGGCGGTGCGGTCGGCGAGTTTGAGGATGACGGCCCTCGGATGCGCGGCGATCTTGTTGTAGGCGTTCTGGTTTCGCGCCTTGCGGTCGGGGCCGATTCCGGTGACCGCCCACACCAGGTCGAGAACTTCACGGCCGAAACGCGATTCGACGTCCTCGGCGGTGACCGGGGTGTCTTCGACGACATCATGGAGCCAGGCGGCGAGGGCGAGTTCACCGCCGTAGCCGAAATCGTCGAGGACACCCCGCACGGCCGCGAGATGGGTGGCGTAGGGATGGTCGCCGTAGCGCTGGTCGCCATGCGCCGCGAGGGCGAACTCCCGTGCCTCGATTTCGCGCTGATCGAACTCCATGCCGCACCCCCGTGCTCGATTGGTGATCGTGTCGAGATCGACCCTAGCCGAGGGCACCGACAGGTTTCCCGGATCAGTGGGGGGCGATCGGTTTCAGCGCGGTGAGGATGCCCGTCTGGTCGCGGCTCTGGGTATAGCTGAGATCGGTGAAGCCGACGGCCTCGACCCGAACGGTGTAGTGGCGGATATCGGCATCGGCGAACGGATCGCCACCGCGACCGAAGAACGGTACGAGGACTGTCCGCATCCGAGGGGAGGGGGACGCGTCGGCGAGCAGAAGCCGTCCGCCCGGCCGCAACACCCGCCACATTTCGGCGATCGCGGCGTCACGCTGCGACTCGGGGATGTGGTGCATGACGAAAGTACACGTGACCACGTCGAATTCGGCATCGGGCAGGGGCAGCGACTGCGCCGGTCCGACCACGTAGCGATGATGAGTGGCTCGATCCCGGTCGCGGTTGTCGGCGACCGCCGTGGCGGAGGGATCGACACCGACGGCGGCACCGTTCGGACCGACCGCTCTACCGAGCCCGCGCACGAGTTTGCCAGGCCCGCAACCGATATCGAGGGCACGCGAACCCCGACGCGCACCGGAGAGCGTGACGAATTCGGCGAGCAGACGACGGTGCCTGCCCAGGAAGAAGACCGTGGTGAAGAGGTTGTAGCGGCGCAGGCCCGCGATGACAAGGCCGGTGCCTGCGTCGTCGACGAACATGGGGGTGAGAAGCTGATTTCGGGACATGAGTTCATCCTCGGGCGCTGCCGCGCACGTCACCAGGAGCAGAATCGCCGAAGGTGTCCGTTATCGAACAGATCCGGGGAAACCGTGCAGGAGGAAGCGATGGCCGAGCACCCTGATCGCCGGGTTCGACGCACCAGGGACACGCTGCACAAAGCGCTGATCGAGCTGATGATCGAGCGCGGCTACGACAAGGTGACCGTGAGCGACATCATCGGCAGCGCCGACGTGGGGCGATCCACCTTCTACGCGCACTACCGCGACAAGGACGACCTGCTGCTGGTGAGCTGCACCGAGTTCCTGCGCCGCGAGATCATCCGCACGACGACACCGGGTTCTCCGCTCGCACCGCTGCGCGTGATGTTCCATCTCGCCGCGCAGTACCCCGAGGTGTATCGCCCGCTGATCGGGCCGAAGGCCACCGCCACCGTCGTGCGCGCCTATCGGCAGTGTGTCGCCGATCTGGTCGGTGAGCTCCTCGGTGAGCAGCCGGCGGGCACGATCGAGTTCCTGTCGTGGGCATTGCTCGGCGTGCTGGGTCCGGTGATCGAGCCGACCGCGCCGACACCACCGGTCCAGGCGTGGCAGCGGTTCGAAACGCTCGCGCTGTACGGGCTCACTGGCTCCGGCGGCCCAGGTCCGGCCACGGCGGGCGACGCAGAATCGCCAGCGCCGCGATGACCCCGGTGAGCAGGCCGATCCATTCGCCGAGCTGAGCGATGCGATTGGCGTCCATCGCGGGCGTCCAGTGCGCGCGCCCTTCGTGGACGACGAACACACCGACCGGACGAGGGTGCCGCAGCGGGCCACCACCGCGCGAGACGGTGATGACCGTAGCGCCGCCGGAAGTGTCGATCGGCTCGCCGAACACGATCGGCGGCTCGGTCACCAGCTGTTCGACGCGATCTCTGATCGTCATCGCCATCCTGTCTCCTCGTCTGGCATTGCCGTCGAACATACGCGCACCGCGTATCCGGCGCCGAGGTTCGTTCCGCGCGGCGCGCCGCCGATCGCCGGAGCAGGTCGCATGACGAATGACGTTGTCACCCATGCCTTTCCGAATCGGCCGTCCGCCCAGGCCTCCCGGCACGCATCGCTTCGGGAACGCTCCGCCGATCAGCTGCCATGATGGATGGGTCATAGCCGTGGCGAAAGGTGCACCGATGTCAGAGCAGACGCTGTCGACACAGTGGTCACGATCGCTGGGGCTGCGGGTGCCGCTGGTGAACGCGCCGATGGGCGGCGCGGCAGGCGGACGGCTCGCGGCGGCGGTGAGGGCGGCCGGCGGGCTCGGGATGATCGGCATGGGCAGTGCGGGATCGGTGGCGGCGTTGCGCCGCGAACTGGATGTCGCCGGAGCACCGGACGGAATCGGGCTGGTCGACTGGGTCCGCGCCCGCGAAACCGGGCTGCTCGAGGCTGCGATCGCCGCGGGTCCACGGATTATCTCGGTCAGTTTCGGCGCTGATTTCTCCTGGGTACCCCAGGTGCGGGCGGCGGGCATCCTCGCCGTCACCCAGGTGTACGACGCACCGGGCGCCCACCGCGCGCAGGATGCGGGGATCGACATTCTGGTGGCG
>NZ_JBHWZY010000044.1:0-16194 GCF_042727815.1 Nocardia sp. NPDC060220 | reverse complement strand
GAACATCTACCCCCGCGAGATTGAGGAGTTCCTCTACACCCACCCCGATGTCGTCGACGCCCAGGTCATCGGTGTCCCGGACGCCAAATACGGTGAGGAGCTCATGGTCTGGCTCCGTCTCCGTGAGGGCGCGAAACCCCTCGACGCCGACACCGTCCGCACCTTCTGCGCCGGACGCCTGGCTCACTACAAGATCCCGCGCTATGTGCACGTGGTCGACGAGTTCCCGATGACGGTCACCGGCAAGGTACGCAAGGCCGAGATGCGCGAACTTGCCAGGGACATCCTCGGCTGAGTGGCTGGAACGCACCCTGGCTCGATCCGTCGCGGGCACCAGTGCTTGTTGCTAGCGTGTTCGCGACGGTCGGGCGTTCGGGATGGTACTGGACAGTGATGGGGGAGACGGTGTTCCGTCGTGCAGTGGTGGTGTCGATGTCGGTCTGCGCGCTGGTCGCGTCGAGTGCGGGTGGTGCCGGCGCCGGGCCGGGTGGGGTCGGCGTTCTCCCGAGTCCCAGTGCAACTCTGCCGGTCGGCGCCACGACGCTGCACCTGGTCGACGACGCACGGCCGGATCCGTTCCAGCCCGACCGGTCGAGGGAACTGATGGTCTCGGTGTTCTACCCGGCGACCGAGGTGAATCGCTACCCGCGTGCGCATTACGCGTCGACCGAACTGATCCCCGGACTGGAGGACGAACTCGGCATCGAGCTGCCCGGCGCCCTGACTCACGCCCACCGGGAGGCGCCCGCGCAGGCGGCGGGCGCCTACCCGGTCGTGCTGTACACCCCCGGCGCCGGTGTCTCGCGGATTCTGGGCACCGGGCTCGCCGAGGACCTGGCCTCGCGCGGCTATGTGGTGGTGACCATCGATCACACCTATGAAACCGGTCCGGCCGTCGAGTTCCCCGGCGGCCGGCTCGTGCGGCCCGCCCCGGCGCCCAACGGCTTCGACACCGCGATCCGCGAGAAGTACATCGCCGCACGGCTGCTCGATCTCCGGTTCGTGCTCGACTCCCTCGCCGGGCTGGCCGCGGGGACCAACCCCGATGCCGAATCCGACCCCCTACCCGCCGATCTGGGGCGGGTGCTCGACCTGAACCGGATCGGCGCCGTCGGACATTCGTCGGGCGGGTACACCGCCGTCGAGGCCATGCACGAGGACCGCCGCATCGACGCGGCCGTCGACATGGACGGACAGATCGGAGTGGACGAGGCGTTCGGCCGCGCGGTGACCGAGGGCGTCGACCGGCCCACCCTGGTCCTGACCAGCGATCAGATCGAGGACGTCGGGGATGCGAATCCGTCCCTCGACGCGTTCTGGCAGGGGGCCACCGGCTGGAAACGTCATCTGGCCATAGCGGATTCGGCGCACTACGACTTCACCGACATGCCGTCGCTGGTACCCGCCGTCGCCCGGCCCGCCGCGTCGACCTACCTCGGCGCCATCGATCCGGATCGCATGGCGTCGCTCGTGCGGGGCTACGTCGCGGCGATGTTCGACAAATTCCTGCGCGAACGCACCGACACCGTGCTGGATCGCCCGATCACCGAACCCGAGGTGCGGACAATCCGCTGACCTGGGTGCCAGCGCGGTGTCGGTCATGAGCTGTAGTCTCTGCGGCTGTGACGACAGCGCCCGAGATCGCCGACAGCACGACCACCATCGCCAGCGTAGGCAGGCGGATCGCCGATGAACTGGGGGTGCGCGAGACCCAGGTCCGCGCCGCCGTCGAACTGCTCGACGGTGGTTCGACGGTTCCGTTCATCGCGCGCTACCGCAAAGAGGTCACCGACGGCCTCGACGATGCCCAGTTGCGCCAGCTCGAGGAACGGCTCGGGTATCTGCGTGAGCTCGACGAGCGCCGCGGCGCGATCATCGAATCCATTCGCGGCCAGGGCAAACTCGATCCCACTCTGCACTCGCAGCTCATGCTCGCCGAGACCAAGGCGCGCCTGGAAGACATCTACCTGCCGTACAAGCCCAAGCGCCGCACCAAGGCGCAGATCGCGCGCGAAGCCGGACACGAGCCGGTGGCCGACGCGCTGATCGGCGACCCGGGTACCGATCCGGCCGCCTACACCGCCGAACAGCTCGACGGCGCCCGCTCGATCCTGGTCGAACGCTTCGCCGAAGACGCCGACCTGGTCGGTGAGCTGCGTGAGCTGATGTGGAAACGCGGCCAGATCACCTCCACGGTGCGCGCGGGCAAGGAGGAGGCGGGAGCCAAGTTCTCCGACTACTTCGAGTTCAGCGAGCCCTTCCACAAGCTGCCCTCGCACCGGATCCTGGCGCTGCTGCGCGGGGAGAAGGAGGAGATGCTCACACTGCATCTCGAAGCCGACACCGACGAACCGGCACCCGGCGAGCGCACCCTCTACGAGGGCCGCATCGCGGTCACGTTCGGCATCGCCGACAAGGGCCGTCCGGCCGATTCCTGGCTGCTCGACACCGTCCGCTGGGCCTGGCGCACCAAGCTCGCCGTGAGCCTGGGTATCGACACCAGGATGCGGTTACGGCAGGCGGCCGAGAAGGACGCGGTCGACGTGTTCGCCGCGAACCTGCGCGACCTGTTGCTCGCCGCACCCGCGGGCACCCGCACCACCATGGGCCTCGACCCCGGTTACCGCACCGGTGTGAAGGTCGCCGTCGTCGACGCCACGGGTAAGGCCGTCGCGACCGAGGTGATCTACCCGCACAAGCCGCAGGGGCAGACCGAGAAGTCCCTCGCGGTGCTGGCCGCGCTCGTCGCCCGCTTCGGTGTGGAGCTCATCGCCATCGGCAACGGCACCGCCTCGCGCGAGACCGATGCCCTCGCGGTGGAACTGATCTCGCGGATTCCGGAGAACAAGCCGACCAAGATCGTGGTGTCGGAGGCGGGCGCCTCGGTGTATTCCGCATCGGCCTACGCCTCGGCCGAATTGCCCGACATGGACGTGTCGCTGCGCGGCGCGGTCTCCATCGCCCGGCGTCTGCAGGACCCGCTCGCCGAACTGGTGAAGATCGATCCGAAGTCGATCGGCGTCGGCCAGTACCAGCACGACGTATCCGAGACGCTGCTCGCGCGCTCGCTGGGCGCGGTCGTCGAAGACGCGGTGAACGCCGTCGGTGTCGACGTGAACACGGCTTCGGTGCCGTTGCTCTCGCGCGTGTCGGGTGTTTCCTCGTCGGTGGCGGAAAGCATTGTGGCCCACCGTGATCAGAACGGGCCATTCAACAGCCGCAAGGCCCTGCTCGAGGTTCCGCGCCTGGGGCCGAAGGCTTTCGAACAGTGCGCGGGCTTCCTGCGTATCCGCGGCGGTGCCGATCCGCTGGACACCTCCGCCGTGCACCCCGAGGCCTATCCGGTGGTGCGCCGCATTCTCGAGCACACCGGCCGGGAGATGGCCGAGGTCATCGGCAACACCAGCACTCTGCGCGCGTTGAAGCCCGGCGACTTCACCGACGAGAAGTTCGGTGTGCCCACCGTCAGCGACATCATCGCCGAGCTGGAGAAGCCGGGCCTCGACCCGCGTCCGGAATTCAAGACCGCCGAGTTCGCCGCGGGCATCGAGAAGGTCGCCGACCTGAAGCCCGGGATGGTGCTCGAGGGCGTCGTGACGAATGTGGCCGCGTTCGGCGCGTTCGTCGATGTCGGCGTCCATCAGGACGGTCTCGTGCACGTGTCGGCGCTGTCGCACACCTTCGTCAAGGATCCGCGCGAAGTGGTGAAGTCCGGTGACGTGGTGAAGGTGAAGGTTCTCGAGGTCGACGTCGCCCGTCAGCGGATCGGGCTCACCCTGCGGCTCGATGACGAGCCGGGCAAGCCCGCGCAGGAGGACAATCGTGGGGGTGGCGCGCCGCGCGGTCAGGGTCGTGGACAGCAAGGCGGTCGTGGTCCGGCACCTGCCCGCAACCAGGGACAGGGGCGTCAGGGCAACGGCGGCGGTAACCAGCGCAAGCAGGCTGCGGCACCGAGCGGTTCGATGGCAGACGCCCTGCGCGCGGCTGGTTTCGGCAACAAGTAGGTAGCAACTCGACGACAGGGCGGGCGGCATGCGACGGTGGCTCGAGGAAGCGGTGATCGCGCACGGCCGCCTGCCCCTGCTCTGTTTCCTGCTGGGGTTCATCCTCGGTTTCGTGGTGATCCGGGTGAGTGTGCGGATGATCCGGGCCAATGTGCGCTGGTGGCCGGGCAATGTGAAAGCCGGCGACACCCACATCCACCACATGGTGTTCGGCGTGATCACCGTGCTGCTGTCGGGCATCGGGCTGATCGCCACCGCCGAGGACTCCACCCAGGTCACCTCGAGCGTGCTGGCCGCGATCTTCGGGATCGGCGCCGCGCTGGTACTCGACGAGTTCGCGCTGATCTTCTATCTGCGTGATGTCTACTGGTCCGAGCAGGGCCGAACCTCGGTGGACGCCGTCTTCGTCGCCTTCGCCGTGACCGGTCTGCTCCTGCTCGGCGTCCAACCGGCGACGTTTCTGGACTACGACGACTTCCGGGCATCGCGCGGTGTCGGGGTGCGGGTCGGGGTGGTGATCACGATCACGGTGAATCTGGTGCTCGCCGCGATCGTGATCGCCAAGGGCAAGATCTGGACCGGGCTGTTCGGCATGTTCTTCACGCCGCTGCTGCTGGTCGGCGCGGTGCGCTTGAGCAGGCCGGGCGCCCCGTGGGCACGTTGGCGCTACGGTCACCGGCCCAAGACCATGAACCGCGCGGTCGCGCGGGAGCGGCGCTACCGTCGCCCGGTCATCCGCGCGAAGATCTTCATCCAGGACCTGATCGCGGGCAAGCCCGACGTCGAGCACGCGCGTACGGCCGCCGAGGCGGAGTTGGCGCGTACCGTCGTCCCGGCGCCCTCGGCACCGCCGCCGCATCCGCACCTGCTGCCGCGCCGCCGAACCGACCAGACCGACGAGCAGTGAGGCCCGATTTCGATCAGGGCTACCCGGTCTGGCACAATGAACCGGTTGCCTTGGACGAGTCATGTCCGAGAGCACTCCTGTTCTGAGCATGAACCGGTCGAGCGCGCGAGTGCCGCCAGGTTCCTCTGTTCACGCAAAGAATCCGAAAAGGTGGAAAATGAACACCCTTGATTTCGTCGACGAGAAGTCGCTGCGTAGCGACGTCCCCGACTTCCGTCCGGGCGACACCCTGAACGTGCACGTGAAGGTCATCGAAGGCTCGAAGGAGCGCATCCAGGTCTTCAAGGGCGTCGTGATCCGGCGTCACGGCGGCGGCATCGGCGAGACCTTCACGGTCCGCAAGGTGTCCTTCGGCGTCGGTGTCGAGCGCACCTTCCCCGTGCACAGCCCCAACATCGACCACATCGATGTCGTGACCCGCGGTGACGTGCGTCGCGCCAAGCTGTACTACCTGCGCGACCTGCGCGGCAAGGCTGCCAAGATCAAGGAAAAGCGCTGATCTCGCAGTAGCACTTCGCAGTACCAGAATTCTTCAGGTAGCCCGGTACCCGACTCACGTCAGGGTGCCGGGCTACTCTGTTCGGCGTGGCAGACGAAAGTGAGTCGGTGTCGGTGTCCGATTCGGGTGACGAAGGTGGGCGGCGCAGAAAAAAGCGCGGCGACAAGAAGCAGCGCCCGTTCTGGCAGGAGCTGCCGATACTCGTCGTGATCGCAGCGGTGATCGCCGCGTTGATGGTGACTTTCGTCGGTCGGCCGTATGTGATCCCCTCGCAGTCGATGGAGAACACGCTGCTGATCGGTGATCGCATCTACGTCCAGAAGATCAGCTATTACGGCTCCGAACCCGGACCGGGCGACGTGGTGGTGTTCGTCGGACCGCCGTCGTGGAACGGGCACTACAAGTCGGTGCGTTCGGACAACACTGTCGTGCGCGGTCTGCAGAACTTCCTGTCCTACTTCGGGCTGGTCCCGCCGGACGAGAACGATCTGGTCAAGCGCGTGATCGCGGTCGGCGGGCAAACCGTGCAGTGTTGTGATCCGCAGGGTCGCGTGATGGTCGACGGCAAACCGCTCGACGAGCCGTACATCAAGAAGGACTACCCCTGGTACACCGACCGTCCCAACGCCGTGTACCCGGCGGGCCGGGTGTTCGGCCCGGTGAAGGTGCCGGAGGGCAATCTGTGGGTGATGGGCGACAACCGCAACGAGTCGGCTGATTCGCGCGCCCACGTCAGCGACGATCTACAGGGCACCGTGCCGGTGGACAACGTCCGCGGCAAAACGGTGTTCAAGATCTGGCCGCCGAACCGGATGGGCCCGGTGAAGACTCAGAACGCGCAGGAGAACTAACGCGATGAGGACGAGTGTTCTGGGCCAGAACGCGCAAGAGAACTGACACGTTGAGCAGGGGTGTTCCGGGGCGAACGCGCACCCGGAACACCCAGTCGAACTGACGCGACGGGACAATCGAACTGTGGGGCAGGATCGGACCAGCTGGCCGCCGCGGATGGTGATGCGCCGGGCGGCGGGACTACGCACGCTCGAAGCCGCGCTCGTGCGCGGTGGCCTCGCGCCGGTGGCCGGTGTCGACGAGGCGGGGCGCGGACCCAGCGCGGGTCCGCTGGTGGTCGCCGCGTGCCTGCTCGCGCCCAAGGCCTACGACAAGCTCGCCGGGCTCGACGACTCCAAGAAACTCACGGAGGCGGCTCGTGAGGAGCTGTTCCCGGTGGTTCAGCGGTTGTCGCTGGCCTGGAGCGTCGTGGTGGTACCTGCGTGGGAGATCGACTCGATCGGGATCCACGTCGCCAATATCGAGGGCATGCGCCGAGCCGTCGTCGGCCTCGAACGCACCCCCGGCTACATCCTGACCGACGGATTCAAGGTGCCCGGCCTGCCCGCACCGTCGCTGCCGGTGATCGGCGGCGACGGCACCGCGGCCTGCATCGCGGCCGCGAGCATCCTGGCGAAGGTGACCAGGGACCGGATGATGGTCGAGCTCGACGCCCAGCTACCCGGCTACGGTTTCGCCGCGCACAAGGGCTACAACACGCCCGAGCACACCGCCGCCCTGCGGCAGCTCGGACCGAGCACAGAACACCGCCGTTCCTGGCGGAATGTGCGCGAGCTCGAGGTGCCCGGAGGTAGCCGAGTGGCTACTCGTGCGGCACATGCGCGATGATGTCACCAATGAACGCGGCGCTGCTAGCAGGAGGACGTCCCACCCGATGAGTGCTGAGGACCTCGAGAAGTACGAAACCGAGATGGAACTGTCGTTGTACCGCGAGTACAAGGACATCGTCGGCCAGTTCTCGTACGTGGTGGAGACCGAACGGCGCTTCTACCTGGCCAATTCGGTCGAGCTGCGTCCGCAGAACGCCGACGGCGAGGTGTATTTCGAAGTGCGGATGAGCGATGCGTGGGTGTGGGATATGTACCGCCCGGCACGGTTCGTCAAGCACGTGCGGGTGATCACGTTCAAGGACGTGAACATCGAGGAGCTGGAGAAGCCGGACCTGCGCCTGCCGGAGTAGTTGTCCACAGGGGCGCGGTTATCCACAGGATTTCTGTTTGCCCAGGTCGCGGGGATAGTCACGTGAGCGTCTGTGGCCATGCTTTCGCTCATGGCACACAAACAGGCGCTCGGCGCGTACGGGGAGAAGCTGGCCGCGCAGTATCTGTGCGAGTCGGGGATGGAGATCGTCGCCCGCAATTGGCGGTGTCGATACGGTGAGCTGGACCTGATCGTCCAGGACCCGTCGATCACCGCGTTCGTCGAGGTGAAGACGCGGTCGGGGCTGGGGTTCGGAACTCCGGCCGAGTCGGTCACTTTCAGCAAGCAGCAGCGCATCCGCCGGCTGGCGCTGCTGTGGCTGGCCGAACAGGACGGGCCGTGGCGGCGCATCCGCTTCGACGTCGTGTCGGTGCTGATGCCGCGGGGTCGCGGGCCGGTCATCGAACATCTGACCGGCGCGTTCTGATGGCGCTCGGACGGGCGCTGTCGGTCGCGGTGACGGGGGTCGACGGGCAGCTGGTGGAGATCGAGGCCGACATCGGTCAGGGTCTGCCCTCGGTGAATCTGGTCGGTCTGCCCGATACCGCCCTGCAGGAATCGCGTAATCGGGTGCGTTCGGCGGTGGCCAACACGGGGGAGAAGTGGCCGGACGGCCGGGTGATCCTGGCCCTCTCGCCTGCGACGCTGCCGAAAGTGGGCAGTGTCTACGACCTCGCGCTGGCGGTTTCCGTGCTCGACGCTTCCGGGGCGGTGCCCGGCGAGCGGCTGGTGAAAACGGTGCTGCTCGGCGAGTTGGCGCTCGACGGTCGGGTACGGCGGGTGCGCGGGGTGCTGCCCGCGGTGATCGCGGCCCGTCGGGCCGGGCTGCCCACGGTGGTCGTGCCCGCCGAGGCGGTGGCCGAAGCAGGGCTGGTCGAGGGGATCGAGGTGCTCGGGGCGACGAGTCTGCGGGCAGTGGTGGCCTGGCTGCGCGGGGAGGGCCAGCTGCTCGAACCCGACGGCGTCGTGCCGGGGACGCAGGTCCCGTGCGGTGACCTCAGCGATGTCGTCGGACAGGACGAGGCGCGCTGGGCGCTGGAGGTCGCTGCGGCAGGCGGACACCATCTGCTGCTCACCGGGCCGCCCGGGATCGGCAAAACGATGTTGGCACAACGTCTTCCGGGACTGCTGCCACCGCTGTCGGAAGCGGAATCGCTGGAGGTGACCGCGATCCATTCGATGGCGGGATCGCTGTCGGCCGAGCAGCCGTTGCTCACATTGGCTCCCTTTGTCGCGCCGCATCATTCGACGTCGGTCACCGCCATGATCGGCGGTGGTTCCGGCATGGCCCGTCCCGGCGCGGTCAGCCGGGCCCATCGCGGGGTTCTGTTCCTCGACGAATGCGCCGAGATCGGCACCAAAGTCCTGGAGGCACTGCGGACTCCGCTCGAAGAGGGGGAAGTGCGTATCGCCCGGCGCGACGGCGTTGCCCGGTACCCGGCCCGCTTCCAGCTGGTCTTGGCGGCCAATCCCTGTCCGTGCGCTCCGGCACGCGATGTGGACTGCATCTGCGCGCCACTGGCACGACGCCGCTACCTGGGCAAACTATCGGGGCCGTTGCTCGACCGCATCGATATCTGGGTCCAGATGCACGGGCAGGCCGGTGCGACGTTCGGCGACGAACAGGCCGAGAGCAGCAGCACGGTGGCCGAACGCGTGGCCCGGGCGCGAGCTCGCGCGGCGCAGCGGTGGAGCGAGGACGGGTGGGCGACCAATGCCGAAGTGCCGGGCCACATTCTGCGGAAGCGATTCACGTTGCCGCGGGAATCGATCGCGCCGATCGAGACGGCCTTACGGCTGGGGCGCATGTCGGCCCGTGGCGCCGACCGGGCCATCCGGGTCGCCTGGACGGTCTGCGACCTGCGCGAAGGGGAGCTGCCCACGGTGCAGGATGTGATGTCGTCGTTGAACTTCCGGCAGCGAGGTGCGCAATGAGCGAATCGCGTGCGGTCGGCGACGTGGTGGATCTCTACGGTGATCCGGACGAGCGCCGACTCGCCTGGGTGTACCTGTCGCGGGTGGTGCAGGGGCCGTGTGCGCCACTGTCGGCCTTGATCGCCTCGGTCGGGGTGTGCGAGGCCGCGCGTGCTGTCCGTGAGCACGAGTTGCCCGCGGCGCTGCGTGGTCCCACCGCGATGCGGCGTGAGATCGACTCGGCAGCAGCGGATCTGGAGACGATTGCTCGTCTGGGCGGGCGGGTGATCACTCCCGACGACGAGGAATGGCCGGGCTGGCGGATGCTCGGACTCGATCAACTCGACAGCGAGCGTGATCGCGAGGCGGCGGTGCCGCTGGTGCTGTGGGCGCGGGGTCCCCTCTCGCTCCACGCCGCGTCCGAACGTGCTGTCGCGGTGGTCGGTTCGCGGTGTAGCAGTGGATACGGGTTGCAGGTGGCGAGCGAGATCGCGTGCGACCTGGCAGGCCGGGGCTGGACGATCGTCTCCGGAGCGGCCTTCGGCATCGACGCGGCGGCGCACCGGGCGGCCCTCGCCGTCGGTGGAACCACCGTCGCCGTCCTCGCCTGCGGTGTCGACCGCCCCTATCCGGCGCAGCACGACCGCCTGCTCGCCGCCATCGCCGACAGTGGTCTGGTCGTCAGCGAATACCCGCCGGGCATCTCGGCGCAGAAACATCAGTTCCTGGCGAGGAACCGGTTGATCGCGACGCTCGGGGACGGGGTTCTGGTGGTCGAGGCAGGGCTGCGCAGCGGCGCTCGCAACACCGTGAAATGGGCCCGCAGACTGGGCAGGCCGGCCATGGCTGTGCCGGGGCCGGTCGGGTCGGCCTCCTCGACAGGCTGTCATCGCATGATCAGAGACGGCGAGGCGCTTCTGGTAACCCGAGCCGAAGACATCATCGACGAAGCGGGTCCCCTCCGCCTCCCTGTCAGCGCAGGTGGCTCGACGGACCGCGCCGGCCACCTGCGCGGTGCTGAAGCTGAGATCTACGCGGCTCTACCCACCATCGGCTCGCGTCTACCTCGCGAACTGTCTCAGCAGTCCGGCTTGGACCTGGCCACGGTTCGAGCGGTCCTGCCGAGCCTGGAGCTCGCCGAACTGGTCGGCTGCGATTCCGGTGGCTGGTTTCGGACATCCAGTCGACGGGCCAGCTGACACGGTGGGCGTCCAGCGGGGGTGAGGTGTGGACATCGACGTTTCAGGCGAGCGCAGGTCGCGTGACGTGTGGACATCGACGTGCGCGGCAATGGTCGAGTGGGATCGGGACTGAGTGCTTCGCAGGCCGGGCGGCGACGGTGCGAAGACGAGCAGTACGGGGGAGCGGACCGTTCGGTCGGCTCGGCGGCGTGGTGGGTTGCGTGGGGGACCGGGAAGGGTGACGGTTGGGTCATGGATGTGTTGCCTGATGACCTGACCGCGTTGCTCACCGAGTTCGGGCGGCATCTGCGGTTGGGCCGGAATCGGTCGGCGCATACGGTGCGGGCGTATCTGGGGGATGTGCGGTCGTTGCTCGAGCATCTGTACGCGCGGTCGGCGGATTCGGCGGTGCGGGAGCTGGATCTGCCGTTGCTGCGGTCGTGGTTGGCCGAGCTGGCGGTGGCGGGGGTGGCCCGGACGACCCTGGCTCGGCGGGCATCGGCGGCAAGGACTTTCACCGCGTGGCTGACCGAGACCGGGCGGCTCGGTGTCGACCCGGGGCTGCGCCTGCAGGCTCCGAAAGCCCATCGCGTGTTGCCCGCGGTGCTCGGGCGTGGTCAGGCCGAACAGGCCATGGTCGCGGCGGAATCCGGGGCGGCGCAGCAGGATCCGATGGCGCTACGGGATCGGCTGGTGGTGGAGTTGTTGTACGCCACCGGGATTCGTGTCAGCGAGCTGTGCGGTCTCGATCTCGACGACATCGACCGGGAGCGTCGTCTGGTGCGTGTGCTCGGCAAGGGCAACAAGGAGCGCTCGGTACCGTTCGGTGGTCCGGCCGACACCGCGCTCGAGGGCTGGCTCCGGGCGGGTCGGCCGTCGCTGGTCAACAGCAACTCGGGCCGCGCCTTGTTCCTCGGCCAGCGCGGTCGCCGCCTCGACCAGCGCCAAGCGCGTGCCGTCGTCCACGACGTCATCGCCGCGATCCCCGGCGCTCCCGACATGGGCCCGCACGGCCTCCGCCACAGCGCCGCCACCCACCTCCTCGAAGGCGGCGCCGACCTGCGCGTCGTCCAGGAACTCCTCGGTCACGCCAGCATGGCAACCACCCAGCTCTACACCCACGTCTCCGTAGAACGCCTCAAACGAGTCCACGACCAGGCCCACCCCCGAGCCTGACTGTGTCGAGTCGGTCTTCGGCCCGGTCGACTTCGATAGCTGATCGTGTCGAGTGGGTTCTCGGCCAGGTCCCGTGCGCGGCCGAGCGACTCGAGCGGTCAGCGGCCGGCCCACCCGGCGACCGGTCGCCTTGGGGCGGTTTTACGCCCGATCCCACCCGTCGGCAGGTGACCTCGGTCTGGCCCGCAACGTGGCGATTCTCGTGTCCGGTCTGGGAAGTCGGCTCCCGGAACAGTGCCACTCCGGGAGTTTCGCGGAGGGCGGGGAACCCGCGCGCGTCCTTGTCACGGAGTGCGCACGATCGGCGCCGCGCCGGCACCGCACAGATCAGCGGCGACAACCTGATCGGCGCCGCGCTCGTGCGGATCATCCGTGGGTGGATCGGGGTAGCGCATGATGGGGGCAGGAGGTGGTGGTCGTGACGTTGCCCGAGGTCGGGGCCGAATCGGACGACGGCGAGGAGGAGGTCGACTATCGGTTCACCCTCGCCAACGAGCGGACGTTTCTGGCGTGGATCAGGACCGCGATCGGTCTGCTCGCCGGCGGCGTCGCGGTGCACACCCTCGTGCAGCCGACTCTGCTGGCCGGATTCGCCGGTGCCATCTCGATGATCTGCCTGATCATGGCGCTGGCCGTCGCGCTCGCTGCCTTCCGGCACTGGCGGCGGGTCGATCTCGCGATGCGGACCGGGCGACCGTTGCCAGGAACGGTCCTGGTTCCCGTGTTGTCGGCCGGTATCGCGATCGTCGCCGTGCTCGCCTGTGTGGCGGTCGTGCTGTCGTGACCGCACCGACCCTGGCGATGGAGCGCACCGCTCTGGCTTGGCGACGCACCTCTCTCGGAGCAGCCGGCTGCGCGCTGCTCTTCGTGCACGAGGCGACTGTCGACGGTTGGCCGGCATGGCCGGTCCCGCTCGCCGCCGCCACGGTCGCCCTGCTCGTGGCCGGAGTCGGCTGGTCGCGCGGCCGCGCACTCGATCGCGGACACTCTGGCACCGCGCACCGATTCATCGCGACCACCACCCTCGCCGTTGCTACCGTCGCCCTCATCGCGGCAGTCACCGTAGTGCTCAACGGGTAGCGCGCGCTCGCCCTGCGATGTACTCGGCACCGGGGGCGTCGTCAGAAATACTGTGGTGGACGTGACTTCCCTGCGCGAGCGGCTGCGCGCCGCGTTGAAAACTGCGATGAAGGCCCGTGACCTCGGTGCGGTCACGGCGCTGCGTTCGGCGTTGGCGGCGATCGACAACGCGGAGGCGATCGATGCCGGTGACGTACGAGCCGGCGCCATGGAGGAAAGCACAGTCGGCCTCGGTGCGGCCGAGGCCGTTCGCCGCGACCTCACCGAGGTCGAGATCGAAGCGATCGTCCGTCGGGAGATCGACGAAAGACGTTGCGCGGCATCTGACTACGACCGACTCGGCGCGATCGATCGCCGCGATCGGTTGAGCGCCGAAGCCGACGCGCTGGCCGCGCTGCTCTGACGGCCGTACCCGGGCGGGCCGGGCTGCGACGTCAGTTGTTGGTGGGCAGAGTGTTCAGGTAGCGGTGGGTGAACCAGCGCTGGACCAGCCGGGCGACGGGTCCGCCGAGACGGACGTACCAGGCACCCGGCTGGGAGAAGGCGGTGATCAGGCCGTAGACGGTGTCGTCGGTCGGGTCGTATTCGACGGCGAACAGTTCCTCGCCGACCTCGGGGTGTCCCGGCAGGGTGCCGTAGGCGAAACCTCGGCGGTCGGGTTCGTCGAGGACGTAGACGACGCGGCAGGGCGCGCTGATGTTCACTGGCCCGATGCGGAGGACGACGGTCAACTCGGTTCCGGGCTGCGCGGTTTCGGTATCGGCGCCGCGAAAGGTGCCGACGCCCTTCTGAATTCCGAAGTCGAGAATGTGGGCGGCCGCGCGCTCGAACAGATCGCGGCCGTGGCCGATCGGCCGCCGATTCCGGAACCGGTGGTACCCGTCGGGCATCGTGGCGCGGGTGGCGCCCACGTCGGGATAGGTGAAAGGCGCTGATTTCTCGGACACACCTCGATTCTCGTCCGCTCCGGGCTGTCATAGGTGCGGGGTGGCGGAGCGTTTCGTCACATCACGGATCCAACGGTTTCAGCCGGACCGGCACCTCGTGCAGGAGTCCGAGCGGGTCGACGTACTCGCGCCGGTTGTGGGCACCGGACTCACGGCGGGCTCCCCAGTGCAGGCACGCGGCGACCGGACACCCCTCGTGTCCGGTCACCAGCGTGCCGATCGCCGTACCCCTGACCACCCGGCTTCCCACCGCGACCTTCGCCGTCACCGGTTCATACGTGGTGCGCAAGCCGCCTGGATGATCGATGGACACCACGGGTTTGCCCGCCACTTCCCCCGCGAACACCACGATGCCGTCCCCCGCCGCCAGCACCGTCTGCCCGGCGGTACCCGCCAGATCCACCCCCCGATGCCCCGGCAGCCAATTCCGCTCCGGCTTGTCGAACCGGTGCTCTACCGCCGGCCGCGGCCGCAACGGCCAACCGAACGGCCCCGCTTCCGCCGCATCGGCCGGTACCGCGCCACTGAGCACAATGGCCACCGGACAGACGACCCCGAGTACTCCCCGGAAAATCGACCGCACCCGAAGCGCCGCGCGTCGCAGCTGCTCGGGAATGAGAGGACGCCGGCCACGATCGGGTGCCGCCGACCACGCATCACAGCCGGGCCAGGGCTGGTCGACCCGGTACAGGCGGGTCGCTGATGTGATGGCGTCAGGTCGAGGTCGATGACGGGGTGCTCGGTTCGTCGACCACGCCACGGCGTCAGACCGACCGGGCCGATTGGCGCCAGCCGGCCACGCTGTGGAGCGGGGTCGGGGCCAACCGGGCCGAACAACGCGGCCCGCTATCTTCAGCCCACCGTCGAGGGTCGCGAACATCGAGGCCTCAGCGGTGCGGTCGTGGTGTCGGCACCCGCTGCTGCGCCGCCAGCGACCGCAACATCTCCCGCAGAACCGCGGGCAGCTGCGCCGCCGACCCGTTCCCGCCTCCGGCCAGCACCCTGATCCCTATCTCCGACCGAGCCCCGGCACTCGGGTCCATACCCTGCGGTCGTGCCGGCGCGGGTCCGAAATCGTGAACCGTCACCTGCACCGGGACAGGAGCGGGAACGAGTTCCCGTCGGGGCACGGTCACCGGAACCACATTCGATTCCCGGCCGCACGAGACGGCGTCGGACGGGCGCTCCGGCGGCTGGACAGGCGAACCACTCCTGCGCGCACCTTCCATCGCCGGCCTCGGCGGGAGTTCCACAGCTACCGCCGCTGCGAGGATGATCGAAACGGGAACAGCGGCCGCCGCTGGTCGGCCTGTCGAGGTGGGCGCGTTCTGTGGGTTGGGCGCGGGCGGCGCTGTCGGCACCGTGCCGGGCGCGGCCGCATGCTGCGATGGGCGAGTCGCCTGGCCGACCCGCTCGGACGGGTGGGCCAGGACCACGGCCCCGCGTGCCCCGCCACCGGCGCATATCGGCGATGGGTCGATGGGGTGTGGGACCGTTGGTGCGACGTCGGTAGCGGAAGGTCGAGCTGCGGGTGGAGCACCGCTCTCAGGGTGTGCCGCGGCCGGTGCGGCAGCGACCCCCGCCGCGAAGAGCAGCGGAAATGTAGTGATCAGGGTGCGTGTCACAGTGTTCATGCCCCAACTCTGGGCGCCGGACAACCCCACCGGGACAACGATTTCGGGAATGTGGACAACGTTCCCGCATGTGGATATCGCGTACTTCATTCGCGAAATGGGCGGTCGTTGCGCAGGGGCGATTTCGGACCTGGCCCTGCTCCGCGTAGACTGAACAAGCGGTTTGTGCTCAGCAGCCAATGCGTGTGCACAGCACGGACCGACTTCGCGCGCCACCCGTGCTCGTCCATCCGGTCGTCGCTCGCAATGCAGACGGTCCGCGAGGGCATGTCAGCGCGAGTTCTCCAGCGGATGAACAGGGAAATCGTCGGCTGGTCCCGGATTCTTCGAATCGGGTCCGGCGGTTTCGGTGGCGCCAGGGCAGTCGATCGCCGATCGACTGCGACAACCGGCAACGAAAGAGAGATACGAAGGCTATGCCTGTCGTAACTATGAAGCAGCTGCTCGACAGCGGCGCGCACTTCGGCCACCAGACTCGTCGGTGGAACCCGAAGATGAAGCGGTTCATCTTCACCGACCGCAACGGCATCTACATCATCGACCTGCAGCAGACGCTGACCTTCATCGACAAGGCCTACGAGTTCGTCAAGGAGACTGTCGCCCACGGTGGCACCGTCCTCTTCGTCGGTACCAAGAAGCAGGCCCAGGAGTCGATCGCTTCCGAGGCGCTGCGCGTCGGAATGCCCTACGTCAACCAGCGTTGGCTGGGTGGCATGCTCACCAACTTCTCCACCGTGCACAAGCGCCTGCAGCGCCTCAAAGAACTCGAGGCGATGGAGCAGACCGGTGGCTTCGAGGGT
>NZ_JBHWZY010000043.1:0-16243 GCF_042727815.1 Nocardia sp. NPDC060220 | reverse complement strand
GCCTCCTCGACCAGCGGTGCCAGACCGGCGTGGGTCACGGTGACGCCCTTGGGCAGACCGGTGGAGCCGGAGGTGTAGATGAGGTAGGCGGGGTGGTCGACGCGCAGGGGTGAGCGGCGGTCGGCGTCGGTGATCGGTGTCGTCGGGTGGGTGGCGGTGACTCGGTCGAGGTCGTCGAGGGTGAGCCAGGTCAGGTCGTCGGGCAGGTCGCCGAGGTGCGCGGCGGCGGTGATGCCGAGTATCGCGCCCGAGTCGGTGACCAGGTGATGGAGGCGACGTGTGGGATTGCGCGGGTCCATCGGCACATACACCCCACCCGCCGCGGCGATGGCGAGCGCGGCCGCGACCATGTCGTAGGACCGGGGAAGGGCAACGGCGACAGCGACTTCGGGGCCGACGCCCTGTGCGATCAGTTCGCGGGCCCAGCGGGTGGTCCGCTCGGTCAGTTCGCCGTAGGTGATCGAACGGCCCTCGTGCCGAACGGCGATCCTGTCGAGGCCCAGCGCGTTGCCGCGTGCGACCAGGTCGGGGAACAGGGTGGAACCGGTGTCGGTGTTGCGCGCTGTGAGGGCCGATTTTTCCGCGGCATCGAGGACAGTGAGATCACCGACAGCGGTATCCGGGCGCTCGATCGCGTCCGTCAGCAGGCGAATCAGGCGCTGCGCGAACACGTCGACCGTTGCCCGGTCGAACAGCGCACTCGCGTAAACGAATTCGGCGGTGATGGGACCGGCCGGGCGGTCGCTGGCGGCGGCGACACCTGGTCGGTGGTCATCCGCGGCGCCTGATCGTCGATGGTCGTCGGAGCTCGGGGCGCGTAGCGACAGCACGAGGTCGCGCTCCACGGCAGCCACAGTCGGGCATTCGTCCGACATCACAGTGACCCGCACCAGTGGCCCCGCCGCGTCGCCGACGGCCTGGAGATTACTGTGCGACAACCCGTTTCGCCTGAATGCTCGCCGGGCGACCGTGGTCGCCTCAGCCAGCAGCTCGTCGACACAGGTCGCGCCGCACACCGGCAGTCGCAACACCAGGCGGGCATCCGGAGACTGCGGGCACGGGGTGTCGATCGCGATGTCTTCGGTGTTGGCCAGCCGGGCCAGCAGCACCGCGAAGGCCGTGTGCACGAGGCTGAAGACCGTCGTGTCGCGAGCATCGGCGAAGTCCCGCATGCGGTGATGGAGTTCGGCGGGAATCTCGAAGCCGATGCGGGCATCGGGCCGCACGGGGCCCGTGGGGCGGGCGCGATCTGTCGGGAGGTCCAGTTCGGCAGGCAGGTCCGCGAGGACGCGATGCCAGTAGCCGGCCTCCGCGATCGGATCGTTGTGCTGGTCGAGGGTGTCCAGGAGCTGTGCGGCGGTCTGATCGGGTGTGTGGAGGAAGGCGTCGAGGGTGGCGCGGAGGCGGTGCGCGAGAGCTTGTGCGATGCCGGTGTCGATCAGGTCCAGGCGGTACTGGAGGCCGACGCGAATCCCCTCGCCCACCTCGACACCCACGGCCACCGGGTAGTGCGTGGCGTTGGCGGCTCGAATATCGACGATCTCGAGGCCGTCGATGGAGCCGTGTGCGCGTCGCATTCCCTCGGTGTCGACCGGATAGGACTCGTAGGCCATGAGCGTGTCGAACAGCTCGCCCGTGCCCGCGGCCCGCTGGATCTCGGCGAGACCGAGGTGATGGCCGTCCAGCACGGCGATCTGCTCGGACTGTAGCTGCGACAACATGTTCCGCAACGGCTCGGACTCGGCGAAACGGACGCGAACGGGGATGGTGTTGGCGAAGAGTCCGACCATGGTGTCGACGCCGTCCAATTGTGGCGGGCGACCCGAGACCACCGCACCGAACACCACGTCGTCGCGGCCGAACGCACCGGCCAGCACCACACCCCATGCCGCTTGGAACAGGGTGTTGACCGTGACGTCGTTGGCCGCGGCGCAGGCCGCCAAGTCCTCGGCCTCCGCCGGTGACAGCTCGACGGTGCACATCCCGTGGCCCTCGCACGGCTCGGTCGGCGGCGCGACCGCGGTGGTCAGCAGGGTCGGGGTGTGCCCGGTCAACGCCTCGCGCCAGCCGCGCAACGCGGCGGAACGGTCTCGGCCCGCGAGCCAGGCGAGGTAGTCACGGTAGGGGCGTACCCGCGGCAGCACCGCCGGGGCGCCGTCGGTGGCGTAGCAGAGCAGTAGTTCCTGCATCAGCAACGGCATCGACCAGCCGTCGACGAGGAGGTGGTGCGCGGTCAACACCAGATGCATGCCGTGGGTGCGGCGGTACAGCGTGAAGCGCAGCAGCGGCGCAGTGGAGAGTTCGAAACCGATCCGCGCCTCGGCGGCCAGGAACTCGTCGGCATCGTCGAGTTCGGTGTCGATGATCTGCCACGGCACCGCAACACCCTCGGCCACGAAACCGACCGGCGTGCCCGCCGCCGACGATCCGAAGGCCGTGCGCAGGATCGCGTGGCGGTCGAGGACGGTTCGGGCGGCTCGGCGCAGGCGGTCGGTGTCGACCTCGCCGGTCAGCTCGACCGCGAGCTGGACCAGATACGGGTCGGCCGGCGACACCTGGGCGAGGAAGAACAGACCGAGCTGCAACGGCGCCAAGGGCAGCACATCGGTCAGGTGCGGGCGTTCGCGATGCCAGGTGTCGAGTTCTGCCTGGGTGACCTGGACCAGCGGCACGTCGGCGGGCGAGAGCCCACCGGCTGCCGGATCGCGCAGGTGTTCGGCGAGGATCGTCAGGGCCGCGGTCCAGCAGTCGGCCAGTTCGCGCACCGACGCCTCGTCGATGATGCCGGAGGCGTAGGAGAACGACGCGCGCAAAGTCAGGCCGGCGTCGGTACCGGTGGCCAGGGCGTTGATGTCGATGACGGCGGCAGCGGGCAGATCGGGGTCTTGTTCGGCGACGGGCTCGCCCCACCCGGCGGTGGGTAGCCAGCTGTGGTCGGTATCGCCGAGATCGCCCGCGGTGATCCGGCCCAGATAGTTGAAGCCGACCTGGCCGAGGGGGCCGTCGAGCCGCGATGCCGATTCCGGGTCCAGATGGCGGAGCATGCCGAAACCGATGCCCTTGTGCGGCACCGCACGCAGCTGTTCCTTGATGGCCTTGACGACGGCGGCCGTGGCGTCGCCACCGTGCCACGCGGCGTCGCCCTCGACCTCGCTCAGGTCGAGGGCGATCGGATACATGCTGGTGAACCAGCCGACCGTGCGGGTCAGATCGGCGCCGTCGACCGCGGACTGTTCGCGGCCGTGGCCTTCCAGACGGACGCGGGTCGTGGGGGCGTCGACACCGCGCCGGGCCCGCCACGTGCGCACAGCCATGGCCAGGGCGGCGAGCAAGCCGTCCTCGGCGCCCGCGCGGTACCGGGTGGGCAGGTCGGTCAGGATCGCCTGGGTGATGTCGGCGCGAACTTCGACGTTGATGGTTCGCACCGTCGAGGCGGTATCGCGGGAGTCGAGCGGGCGATCGCCGAGCAGCGGGTCGGGTACCGACAGGGTCCGGCGCCAGTGGTCGAGTTCCTCGCGCCTGCTCGGCGCCGCCTCGGTCAGGCCGTGCGCCCAGCGACGAAACGACGTGCCGACCGGGGGCAGCACGACACGTCGGCCGACCTGGGCCCCCGCGGCGACCAGGTCCGACAACAGGATTCGCCACGACACTCCGTCGATCGCCGCGTGGTTGGCGGCGACGACCAAACCGTCGGGGCCGTCCGGACGAGCGAGCCACGCGAAGCCGATCATCCGGTACGCCTGCGGGTCCAGCGCCGCGAGCACGGAATCCATCGCGGCGTCGGCGATCTCACCGAGCGCGTCGGTGCCCGCCGGGACATCGACGCGCTGGAGCAGGTCGCCCACGTCCACCGCGCCCGGCGGCAGAGTGTGCAGCTCCCACTGCCCGTCGACCTGTCGCAGACCAGCCCGCAGCATGTCGTGGTGGTCGATCACCGCGGTGAGGGTGTCCACCAGGGCATTTCGGTCGATACCAGCAGGCAGGGCCAACACCATCTGCTGGGTGAACCGGCCGAACACCCGCCCATCGGCCAGCGACGCGGCCAGCACCGGCGTCAACGGCATCATGCCCACACCGCCGCCGGGCAGTTCGGTCAACGTGGGCGCGGACTCGGCACCCACCACCGCCACCCGCGCCAGCCCGGCGACGGTGCGGTGCTCGAACACGGCCTGCGGGGTGAACGTGATGCCGGCATTGCGCGCGCGCGACACGAGCTGGATGGACAGAATGCTGTCACCACCGGCGGCGAAGAACGAATCCTCGGCACCGATCTGCTCCAGACCCAGGATCTGGGTGAACAGTTCGGCGATGGCGGTCTCGACCGGGCCCTCCGGCGCACGCGAACCCACAGCCCCGAAAACCGGTGCGGGCAGGGCGTTACGGTCGAGTTTGCCGTTGGGGGTCAACGGGATCTCGTCGAGGGTCATCAGGACGGTCGGCACCATATGGGCGGGCAGGGAGGTGCCCACGAAGCGCGCTACTGCGTCGGTGTCGATCGACTTGCCTTGCTGGGCAAGCACATACGACACCAGCACGGTCGCGCCCGAGTCGGCTTTCGTACCGAGGGTGACCGCGTACTCGATGTCGGGGTGGGCGGTGAGCGCGGCGTCGATCTCGCCGAGTTCGACGCGGAAACCGCGGATCTTGACCTGGAAATCGGAGCGGCCGAGGTATTCGATGTCACCGTCGGCGGTGCGCCGGACCAGGTCGCCGGTCCGGTACATGCGGGAATCGGTGAAAGGTGACGCGACGAATCGTTCAGCGGTGAGCGCGGGCCTGCCCCGATAACTCTGGGCCAGCGCGGGCCCGAACAGATACAGCTCACCCGCCACGCCCGCGGGAACCGGGCGCAGGCGCGAATCCAGCACTGTCGCACCGACTCCGGCGAATGCCGTGCCGATCGTGATGGGCTGTCCGGGCCGCAGTGCGGTGGTGCCGGTGGCGAGGATGGTGGCCTCGGTCGGGCCGTAGCCGTTGAAGAAGGCACGCCCGTCGGCCCAGCGCTCGACCAGGGTCGGGCCGAAAGCATCGCCCGCTACGACGACGACACGCAGGGCGTCCAGGTCGCGGGGGTCGACAGATTCCAACGCCGCCGGGGTGATCAGCAGGTGGGTCACGCGTTCGTGGCGCAGCAGCTCGGCGAGTTCGGGGCCGCCGAAGACCGTCGACGGTGAGACCACCAGCGTGGCACCGGAGTTGAATGCCACCAGCAGCTCGAGTACCGAGACGTCGAAGTTCGGCGAACACACGTGCAGCACGCGGTCGCCTTCGTCGACCGAATAGCGTTCCCGGGCGGCCGCGACCAAGGCACCGAGACCGGTGTGGGTGACGACCACGCCTTTGGGACGCCCGGTCGAACCGGAGGTATAGATGACATAGGCCGGGTGCTGATCGATCAGCGGACGAACTCGGTCGAGGTAGGAGATCGGGTGGGCGGGGTAGGTGGCGATGCGGTCGCGCTGGGCCGGGGCGTCGATGTCGAGCCAGTCGACCGAATCGCCCAGCATCTCCCGATGTGGCGTGCCGGTGAGACCGAGGACGGCGCCGGAGTCTTCGAGAAGATAGGCGATCCGCTCGGCAGGCAGCGCCGGATCGACAGGGACATAGGCAGCGCCGGTCTTGGCCACCGCCCACACCGCCGCCACCGACTCGATCGACCGGGTGAATCCGAGCGCGACGACATCGCCGGGACCGATGCCGCGCGCGATCAGGTCTCTGGCCAGTTGGGACGAGTACTCGTCGAGTTGGGTGTAGGTGAGTTCGCGGCGGGCACCGTCGACCGGGGTACAGGACACAGCGACGGCATCACCGGCGGTGTCGACCGCCGCGGTCAGCAGCTGAGGGAAGAGGGGAGCACTCGACTTTCGGTTGCCTCGACCGCGCGGCGCACGACGAACTTCACGTGGAGAGGTGCGCGCTTCACGCATTCGAGTACAACATCCTTCAGCTAACCGGCCCACAGCTCTGCGATGACCCACGAACCCTGTCGGATTCGGCCTACCGGGGCGGACCAGTGTCGAACAAGCAAGAAGGAGTCGATATCGGGGCGTTCGGCGACCATGACACCACATGTCACGCTGTCACGACCACATGACCGGTTTGTTTATCGACGCCGAGACCGAATCGACCAGAAATTTGTGCGGATGGCACAATGCCGTCGACGGTTTTTGTTCAACGGACGGAAGCGCGCATGGCGGCATACGGATCCCTGGTGTGGGTGGGACAGGCCCTGGGCCCGCGCGTCGACGCCATCACCGCCGACCTCATCCGGGTGACCGAGCAGATGATCCCGCTCAACGACGTCGCCGCCGATCTGGCCGAGATGCGAGCCGCCAGCATCGCCGAGAACATCGCCGCCGTGCAGTACGTGCTGGCGAACGGCATCGACCCGGCCACTGCAGGCCCGCCCCCCGGGGCCGCCGCCTACGCCCAACGGCTGGCCCGGCGCGGTGTGCCGCTGACGATCCTGCTGCGCGCCTACGGTCTCGGGCAGTACCGGATCCTCGACGCCGCGATCGGGCTCGTCCTCGCCGTTCCCGGCCCTGACCAGCCCGCCCGGATCGCCGAACTGCTCAAATTCGCGGGCACCTACCTGGATCGGCTCAATTCGTCGATGGGGCGGATCTACGAGGCCGAACGGGACCGCTGGCTCAGCAGCCGCCAAGCCGCACGCCAGCAATGGATCGCACGGTTGCTCGACAACGACGATGTCGATGTCGCCGCCGCCCAGGAAGTGCTGGGCTACCAACTCGATCAGTGGCACTACGCCACTGAAGTGTGGTCGACGGTCACCGGCGCGGAGGCTGTGCGCGCGCTCGAGCAGGCCCGACAGCTGCTCGCCGCGGCGATGGGCACCGGTGGCGCCGAATTGGTCGCCGCGTCGGGAGACCGCGCCATGTGCCTGTGGTTCCCGACCGGACAGCCCTGCGCGGTCGAGGAACTCACCGCCCAACTCGCGGCTTCCGGCTTGCCGATACGGGTAGCGCTCGGGCCGGTCGGCCAGGGGCTGCCGGGCTTCCGGCGCTCGGCCCGCAGCGCGGCACGGGCCAAGGCGCTCGTCGTCTCGGCCGGGGAGACCGCGCCCACTGTGGTCGACTACGACACGATCGCGCCCTTCGCGCTGCTGTCCGACGATCCCGACGAGCTGACCGGCCTCGTCCACCGCGTCCTCGGATCGCTGGCAGGCGACGGCGCCAAAGTAGAACTTTTGCGCAACACCCTCGAGGTGTTCCTCGCCGAAGGCGCCAGCTACTCGCGCACCGCCCGCGTCCTCGACGTCCACCGCAACACCGTCCAGTACCGCATCCAACAGGTCACCGGCCGCTACGGCATCGCCGTCGACACCGACACCTTCGAACTACGCTTCGCCCTGGGCATCTGCCGCTGGTACCCCCACGTCCTGACTCGGACAATCTGAGCCCAGCTGGTTTGTGCGGGATGCACAGCCGGGCGGGCGCGACCATCGGGTCGGTGATCAGCTCGCCGCCGTCCGACGTGTCATCGCCCGAATCGGGTGGGAATGGCACTGACAGTGGCGATCTCGACCGCAGACACTCATGATGGTCTGAAGAAGGACGAACGAGGTGGGGGAATGAACAAGAAACTGATCGCCGCTGTCGCGGCGCTGTTCGCAGGTGCCATCGCAGTGACCGGATGCTCGAGCGACGCCGACGTGGTCTCCAAGAACCTGTCCAAGGAATCGGACCAGTTCAAGATCAACCGACGCGTGGTGTTCTTCAACGGGATCACCGACAAGTACCTGCTGTCCATCGAGGGCAAGTGCTCGATCAAGGACGAGAACAACCAGCTCGAGGTGACGTGCAAGACCGGCGATGACGAATACAAGAAGCACTTTCTCGGCCTCTCGGACAACGTGAGCTACTTCGTCGAACAGCTCGAGGCCGCCGAGGTGAGTCGCTACCACTACAAGGTCATCTTCAAGCCCGAGGTCATCATCGCCGACGTCGACCGCCCCTGAGCGTGTACACAGGCCTGCGGGCGTTCCCGATGAGCGGGAACACAGGCACGCGGTGACCGCGTTCCGCGCCTACGGTGGCGACCGCGGGACGTAGCGGACGCTCACAGCCATTCGAGCTTCTTCACGTCTGATCTGTCGATTCGACCAAGGAGCTCGATGTCTGCAACACCGCCGTCCGACGACCCGGCCCGCCACCTCGCACGGTTGGCGGCGATCGAGTCGATCACCGCGCTCAAGCACCGCTATTTCCGTGCCTGCGATGCCAAAGACCCGGTCGGGTTCCGTGACTGTTTCGTCGCGGCCGGGTCGGTGCTGGACTACGGCACGCTCGGTACGACCGACGCCGACGGCATGGCCGCGGTCTTCGCCTCGATCGCGCTGCAGCAGGTGGACGGCAAGAACGCGATCCTCGACATGCACCACGGCGTGCACCCCGACATCACCGTGCGCGAGGACGGCACGGCCAGCGGCCGGTGGACGCTGCGCTTTCGCCAGGTCAACCTGATCGAGCGCACCGAAACCGTCGCCACCGGTGAGTACGCCGACGAATACCGGGTGCAGGACGGGCACTGGAAGATCGCGACATGCACGTTCCACCAGTTGTGGGCGATCACCCGCCCCCTCGATGACGCCACCCGGATCGCGCAGTAGGAGCGGACATGTCGAAGATCGCTCTGGTGACCGGCGCCAGCCGTGGCGTCGGCAAGGGAATCGCGCTGGCACTGGGCGCAGCAGGCTGGACGGTGTATCTGACCGGGCGCGGCACCGAAGGTGACGGCGGCCCCCTGGAAGTCGCGGCCGCTGAGGTGAGCGCTCGAGGTGGCGCCGGCATCGCCGTGCGCTGCGACCACCGCGACGACGCGCAGATCGCCGCGGTGTTCACTCGCATCACCGCCGAGCAGGGCGGGCTCGACCTGCTGGTCAACAACGTCTGGGCCAATCCCGACGGTTTCGCCGGATTCAGTGATCCGTTCTGGCGACGGCCCGTCGCCGACTGGGACACTCTGATCGGTGTCGGCCTGCGCGCGCACTACGTGGCCTCGGTCGAAGCGGCACGGCTCATGGTGCCTCGCGGTAGCGGCGTCATCGCCAACATCTCCTTGTTCGGCACCCGCGGCTACCTGCACTCGGTGCTGTACGGAATGTCGAAGGCCGGCCTGGACAAGATGGCGGCCGACATGGCCGTAGAACTGCGCGACACCGGCGTGAGCACGCTGTCGCTGTGGCCCGGCATCGTGCGCACCGAGCAGGTCCTGGCACTGGGTGTCGAGGACATCGAGGGGTTCCCGATCGCCGACGCGGAGACACCGGAATTCGTCGGCCGGGTCGTCCTGGCCCTGGCCACCGATCCCGAGGTCGGCGCGCGCAGCGGCAGTACGGTGATCACGGCCGAGGCCGCCGTCGACTACGGGATCACCGATATCGATGGCGGACAACCGGTCTCGCATCGCGCGGCATTCGGTGGCGGTGCGCTCTTCGGCGTCCGTTGAGGCGGCAGTCGTGGCTCCCGCTGGGCGGGAGACCCGCATGCGGCGAAAGACGCGGCGCCGCTAGCTTTCCCCCATGATGCAACTGACTCTTCTCGACGGTGTCACACTGGTCTTCGGTGGCAGTGGCGGCCTCGGCCGCGCCGTCGCCGCGGACTTCGCACGGGCGGGCGGTGACGTGGCGATCTGCTACCGCAGCAAACAATCCGTCGCCGAGACCACCGTGGCCGAATTGCGTGCGCTCGGCGGGCGGGCCAGCGCCCATCAGGTCGATGTCCGCGACACGGCCGCCGTCGACCGGGTGATCGCGGAGGTGATCGCCGAGCACGGACGGATCCGCACGCTGGTGTGGGGTGCCGGCCCGGTCGTCGACCAGATCACCCTCGCCGACACCGAACCCGACCGCTACCGGCAGTCGATCGAGGTGGAAGCGCTCGGCATGTTCACCGCCGTGCACGCCGTGCTGCCGCATCTGCGCGAACACGGCGGCGGCTCGGTGATCCACCTCGGCTCCGCCGGTGACCGGTGGTGGCCCCGGCTCGACGGTCTGTCCGTGCTGCCCAAGGCCGCCAACGAGGCGCTGGTCCGCGGCATCGCGAAAGAGGAAGGCAGGCACAATATCCGCGCCAATTCGGTGCTGGTCGGCGTCATCGAGGCAGGCATGTTCCTCGAGCTGAAAGCCACGGGCGTGGTCGACGCGGCCTGGGAGGCCGAAGCCCGCCGCTTCGTGCCGATGAAGCGATGGGGCACGGCGGCCGACATCGGCGCCGCCTGCGTGTTCCTGGCCTCCGAACAGGCAGGGTACATCACCGGTCAGCAACTGTCGGTCTCCGGCGGTTTCGGCATCTGAACTGACGCGGGCAGACCCGGTCTGCCCGCGTACGGTGGGGGTCAGTCCGCGGAAAGACCGGGCCGGACGATGATCTTCACGTGATCCTGTGGGCTACGCAGGGTCGTGAACGCGTCCGCGACACCGCCGAGATCCACGCGCGCGGTGATGATCGCCTCCGCGTCGATCGACCCGGCCGCCAGCCGCCGCAGCGTGATGTCATAGGCGTCCTGGTAGGGCCCGTGACCGAAATTGACGGCGATGCGCCGGAATTGGGGCACGACGGGGGTGATGGTTTCGGCCGTGAATCCGGCGGCGAGCACCTGGATCCGCGAATTGAACGGCATCTGATGGGTGAGCTCGTTCAGTATCCCGGCACGCCCACTGCATTCGTAGGCGATCAGGATTCCGTTCGCGGCCGCACCGACAACGGAGCCGGCGTCGGCGTCGGCGACCAGGGCGTTCCACACCTCGATGAGATTCTGCTCGGTCGGATCGACGACGATGTCGGCGCCCATGAGCGTCGCCAGTTCCCGGCGCCGAGGCGAGGGCTCGGAGGCGATCACCATCCTCGCGCCACGAGCCTTGGCCGCGACGACGGCGCCCAAACCGATGGTCCCACAGCCGATCACCAGCGCCGAGTCCGCGGCGGTGAGCCCCGACTGCTGGACGTGCATCTCACCCACGTGCAGGGGCTCGGCGAGGGTCGCATGGTCCAGTCGCAGGTCGTCGGGGACTGCGCGCACCCAGCACGCATCGACGATGATCGCCTCACCGAACGCCCCGTGGTAGGTGTTGGAGTAGCCGATGATCGTCGGGATACCGGTCGCGGCATCGGTGGCCAAGCCGATACCCGCCACCCGGTCGCCCACCGCGAAATCGGTGACCCCGGCACCGAGCTCGGTGATCACCCCGGCGTACTCGTGCCCGAGCACCACCGGTCGTTCGGTGTCGAACGCGGCCAGCGGGTACCCGCCCGCCTCGGCGACTTCGACGAAGCGGCACGCATCCTTGGACACCGACAGGTCACTGCCACAGATTCCGCAGGCAGCCACCGCTATGCGAACCTGGCCGGGACCGGTCTCGGGCAGTTCGGGTACCTCGCCGACGGTGAATTCTCCGTCGAGGAATCGCACGGCGCGCATCCTCACGCTCCCGTCACGGCGTCGGCGCCGTAGTAGTCGGTGGTGGCCTCGGTGATCGCGGTGACCAGCTGCCCGATCAGCAACTCGCGGTGATCCTCGGCGAACTGGAGGCTGGCCCGGCGTCCGGCATTGCGATTCTTGAAGTGTGGGACGACCTCGGAGGCGAACAGGTCGTAGCTGCGTTTGGTGTCCTCCCAATCGGCCATGTCCACGTGCAGGATCAGCAACGTGCCGAATCCGCCGGTCTTGTCGATCAACCGCTGGATCTGCGCGATGGCCTCGTCCGGTGTGCCGATGACGGCCTGCCCGAACTCACCGAGCGTGTCGTTGCGCCACTGCTCGACGATCCCGTGAGAGGTCCGCGCCCAGTCCGGGCGCTGCCCGGTCTGCCGGTTGACGTAAGCAGCCATGGACCCGATGCGCCGCGAGACCGCGCGCTCGGCATCGGCGCGCGATTCGGCCAAGAACATCGGGGTGACCAGCCGCCAGTTCGCCCGATCGGCGAGATGACCGTGCTCGGCACAGGTTTTCTCGTACACGCCCCAATTGCGTTCCAGCGCCGCGAAACCGGTCGGCGAACCCGCGGCCAGTGACAGCAACGACAATCCGTGCGTTCCCGCCAGGACCGATCCGTTCGGGGAGATGGTGGACGCGGTGGCCACCTCGATACCGGCCGGGTCGTAGGTGGGCAGCTGGGCCCGTGCATCGCGCAGGGTGAACCAGTCGGTCTGCATGTCGACGACATCGCCACGAAGCAGCCCCAGGATCGCCTCGAGTGCTTCGCCCTGGCGACGGCGCTGATCGGATGGGTTGATGCCCATCATGTGCGCGTCGAGGGGGATCTTGCCCGGCCCCGTGCCGAAGATGACCCGGCCGCGGGTCTGCAGGTCGAGTTGGGTGATGCGGTCGACGGTGACCAGCGGGTGATGGTAGGGCAGCGACACCACCCCGGTACCGAACCGGATGCGGTGGGTGCGTTCGGCCGACGCGGCGATGAACAGGTCCGGCGCGGGCACGATCTCGGCGCCGGTGGAATGGTGCTCGCCCATCCACGCCTCATCGAATCCGAGATGGTCGAGGTGCTCCATCAGGTCGATGTCGCGACGCAGCTGCAGGGCTGGGTCGGCGTCGAGCGGGTGATAGGGAGCCAGAAAGGCGCCGAATCTGATCGAACTGGGGCTCCACATGGTGCGTCTCCTCGTCGAAACGGTGCGGTGAGCGGGCTCACGGCGTCGTCCTCAGCTTCGACTTGGATCAACTGATCCAGAAGTGCTTCTCCCGATCAGCGGGAAATGCTGCGATTCACCGAAGAAGCAACCGATTCGACTGTTGACACCGGCCGTATCAGATGTCGATGATTGGATCAGTTGATCCAATTTTCCCGGCGGTCACCGGCGCCGATTCGCGAGGAGTCCGACCATGTTTCTCGACATCGATCCGCGGCGGAAGCCACCGGTCACGCTGGCCCAGTCCACCGACTTCGACTCGCTGTCGGTACTCGTCCACGCGACACCCGAAACAGTGCGCCTCCACGATGTACTCCTCGGCTGGGGCGAATTCGACGGCACCCACGTGTGGCTGAGCACGCAGCGCCTCGAAGACGAACTCGGCGACCACTTCGGCGCCGACCTGACCTGGCGGGAACGATTCACCGCCATGCTCGACTACGCCCTGGCCAAGGGCTGGTTCGACGAGTCCGGCCTGAGCGTCCGCGCGCACTGCCGCTGGCAGACCCTATGACCGGCACAGTCGACACGAATCCGACCGCTCCGGTCGCCAATCGCCAGGGAAACGCGACGCGCACGCGTTTGGTGAAGACCGCCGAGCGACTCTTCGCCACACACGGCGTCGACGCGGTCTCGGTCCGCGCGGTCAACGCCGCCGCCGGGCTGGGCCCCGCCTCGGTCAACTACCACTTCGGCACGAAAGACGACCTGCTGGCCGCGGTGCTGCTGGACCTCGGAGCCGGTGTGCGCGACCGCATCCGCGCCAACGTCGACGCGCTCGCCGGCCGCGAGCACGCGCCGACCGTCGACGAACTCGTCGGCGCCGTCACCGACCCGTACCGGGAACTGCTCTCGCGCCACCGCACTCGCGGCATGCGCTGGATCGCTATCGTCGCCCAGATGTCGGCACAGAACCACCCCGCGCTCGACGCCGCCGAACAAGACCTCCGCGCGGTGCTGCTGCACCAGGTCCGGCGCACCTTTCCCGACACCGACCCCATCCGGCTCGAACAGCGCTGGGCCACCGCGCTCATGGTCTTCCTCCAGGCACTGAGCCGAGCCGAGGAATGGAACCACCGCCGCGGCGCGATCCCCAGCGCCGACGACCTGGTCCACTTCTTCGACGACCAGGTGACCTACCTGGCAGGCGGCCTGATCCGGCTACTCACCTGAGGTCTCGCAGGCACGAGCTGGTCACAGCATGCGCTGCCTGCCGTACGCGGCGAACTCCGACTCCACCGACCGCCGGTCCGCCTCGGTCATGCGCCCGTAGACCGGTCGGCCACGCCCCACCCACCGGTACACCGGTTCATCGGTGCGCCACGCCTGCTCTTGCAGTTCGCGTTTGAGCACCTTGTTCGACCCCGTCACCGGAAGATTCGCCGAGACGCGCAGCAGCCGGGGGAGACCTTTGCCGCCGAGATCGGATTGCGCACAGAGGAATTCGGTGAACGCGTCGACATCGAAACCACCCGGATCGGCGACCTCGACGGCGGCCATCACCTGATCGCCCGAACGCGGATCGGGCACCCCGAACACGGCGGCGGCGATGACAGCGGGATGACGGCGCAGAACCTGCTCGATCATCAGCGCCGAGGTGTTCTCGCCGTCCACCCGGATCCAGTCGCCCTTGCGACCGGCGAAGTACAGGAATCCACCGGTGTCGATATAGCCCAGATCCCCGGTCCAATACCAGCCGTTGCGCAGACGGTCGGCGTCGGCGACCTCGTTCTTGTAGTAGCCCTCGAACGCGAGCGCACCGGCCTTGTCGATCATCTCCCCGATGGCCTCATCAGGGTTGAGTACCCGGCCGTACTCGTCGAGCTCGGCCCGTGCGCACTCCCGCAACGAATCCGGATTCACCACCGCCACACCGAGATGCGCCGGCCTGCCGAGCGCAGCGGGCGGCGCGGCCGGATCCAGGGCGGCCAGGCTCGGGCCCTCGCTGGAGCCGTACCCCTCGAACAGCTGCGCGTCGAAACGGCGCCGGAACTCGTCCTGATCGGCCACCGACGCCTCGGTACCGAATCCGCGCACCAGCGAATTGTCGGAATCCGTTGCGGTTTCGGGCGTGGCCAGCAGATACCCCAGCGCCTTGCCGACATAGGTGAAATAGGTCGCCCCGAAGTACCGAACATCCGGAAGGAACTGCGACGCAGAGAATTTCGGCGTCAGGCAGACCGTCGCACCGACCGACAACGCAGGCGCCCACAACGCCATGATCGCATTGCCGTGAAACAGCGGCATACAGCAGTAGTCCACGTCCTCGCGCACATGCCCGAACTTGGCCGTCGCCGCGTAGGCAACCACCGACAGACGGCGCTGAGTGCACCGCACCGCCTTCGACGCACCGGTGGTGCCGGACGTGAACAGCAACAGCAGCAGCGAGTCCGGCCCACCCACCGCCGCAGGCGGCACCCGGCAGGCATCGATCCGGGCGCCATAGCCTGGATCATCGACCAGCAGGAACCGATCCTCGGCCAGATCGAGATCCAGCTGCCGCAGCCGCGCCATCCCCGCGGCATCGGTGACGATCAACTGACAGTCGACATACCCGATATCGGCAGCCAATTGGGCGTCGCCCCGGGTCGGATTGAGACCCGCCACCGTCGCACCCGCCAAAGCCGCCGCGCCCAGCCAGAAGACGAAATCGGGCACATTGTCCAACAGCACCCCGATATGGAACGGGCCGTCGCGGCGCAGGGTGCGGGCAAGCTCCGCACGGGCAGCCGACTCCCGGACCACCGCATCCCAGCTCCACTCTGCGTCGCGGGTGCGCAGGCCGAGCCGCTGGTCGCCGAGCCGGTCGAGCAGCATGCACGCGATGTCCGCCCGGCGCGCGCCCGTCACTCCGACCCCGGGTAGATCAGTTTCAGGAAACCCTTGTTCACCACACAATGATCATCGACAACCAGCCGATTCAGCTCGGATTCGAGCACGTTGCTGCCGCCTGCCATTCCGAGCACCGTGCGGTGCCGCTCGTTTGTGGTGGTGGCCGAGCGCTGCTCGAGCGGCGCCCAGGTACTGCCCGGCTCGACGATCGCCATGGTGAGACTCCTGTTTCGGTAGCCGCCGACTCGGTTCAGGACGCAGCGGGAGGCGCGGCCGCGGCGACACCGGCGCGGCGACCGAAGAAGGTGCCGTCGCCGAGCGACGTGCCGCTGATGTAGCCCCACGAATGCAGGCCCGACGTGGCCCTGCCCGCGGCGTACAGACCCGGGATCGGTGCGCTGTCCAAGTCGAGGACTTGGCCGTCGACCGTCGTGTGCAGACCACCGATGGTGAACACCTCAGCTCCGCCACGCCCCGCTTCGCCGTACTCGGGCGGAGCGATGCCACGCCGGACGTCGATCGCGGCGAACGGCGACCGCAGCGGCCGCAGCCAGTACGCCGCCTTGTGGAAGTAAGGGTCGTGCCCGTCGGCCGCGTGCCGGTTGTATTCGGCGACCGTCGTCGCCAGCGCGCCGGGCGGCATGCCGATCTGCTGTTCGAGGTCGTCGAGAGTCTCGGCCACGAAATGCGGTTGGACGCCCCACCGTTCGTTCTCCTGTACTACCTCGTATGCCTGCTCGTCCAGG
>NZ_JBHWZY010000042.1:0-16259 GCF_042727815.1 Nocardia sp. NPDC060220 | reverse complement strand
GTGCGGGCCAGGTGACGTTGCAGTCGCGGCATGGTTGCCGAAAGTGAATTCTCATCGGCCGTAATGGCGGCGCGTCACATACCGATTGCCTCGTTTTCGGCTATTCAGGGAATGTCCAGTATGTCTCGCGCCGTCAAATGGTCTCACTATTGAGTCAAGCCCCAAATGTTGGTGGCAACCGAATTGGTATATCCGCCGCGCGACACGCGCAAAATCGGGATGTCCCCAACAAATCCGGGCTCTGGTTTCGCTCTCGGCATTCCGGGGGAGTGTCGAATGTCGACGCGGCAGCAATCGACAGATTCGGTCAGTCGATCAGTTCGGCTGAATTGTTTGCAAAATTTGCCGTACACGCTGGGGATGTGCAGTATCGAGGCCGGAGATCGCACAGGTGGCGATCGGTCCACATCGCGAGCGGCAGCGCTATGTCTGCGAACCTATCGCTTGGACCTGCAGTGCTCTCGGAATATTGGTTTCGCGTGGAATGTCCGGATTTGTGATCGATCTGAATTGAATTGTTACTAGTGTGTTCCCTGTAAATCGTATGCCGGTTGTTAGCTGTCAGGCTAATCTCGGGGAGATGTTTCGGGTAGTAACCGGATGGGTACCGCACCTCGCGGGATGTCGGATCAGTGTCTAACGGATCCGTATCGGTCCTGAGAACAGCAAGGGGAATACGTATGGCTGCTCGGCAGTGAACGGACCCCGCATTCGGCGGTTGTGGTACACGTTGTTACGTGGGGTAGGAAAGCGCACGGATGTCCATACTCGGAGTCCGTGTTAGGTCGATAGCCATGCGAGGGGTCGGGTAATCATGGAGTCTGTCGAGAGCTGTGCCGGTAATCAGGATCTTATTCCGCTTTCCTCTGCGCAATATGGCATGTGGTACGCGGACGGCGCGCATAGTGGACCGGCGACGAACATCGCGCAGTACGTCGAGATAGCGGGGCGGATCGACGTCGCCCTGTTCAATACGGCGGTGCACGAGGCGGCCGAAGAGACCGAGTCGCTCATGGTGCGGGTGGTCGAGGTGGAAGGGCGTCCCTACCAGGTCGTCGACCGCGACATCACGTTCAACGAACTCGTGCTCGACTTCGGCACGCACAGCGATCCGATGGCCGCGGCGCTGGAATGGATGCGCCGCGACTACACCCGGCAGGTCGACATCACCCGAGATCAACTCGCGGTCACACGGCTGATCAGAATCAGCGATGACCTGCACCTGTGGTACGCGCGCGCCCACCATCTCGTGATCGACGGCTACGGCGCGTTCAGCGTGCTGTGCCGGGTCGCCGAGCACTACAACGCGCTGTCGGAAGGCAGGCCGCCCGCTCGACTGGTGGCCGCGCACCTGCGCGAAATCGCCGCCGACGAACAGGCTTATCGGGAGGGTACGAGGTTCGAGGCCGATCGACAGTACTGGCTGGACAAGGTCGCCGATCTCCCCGCGCCCGCCGGTCTGTCCGGTCGGTCGGCGCGCGCGGGAACCGTGGACGAAGTTGCGGCGCGCGAACTTCCGGCGCAGCTGTGCGCGCTGCTCGATCGTCGTTCGGCCGAACTCGACGCGTCGGCCGCGCAGGTCGTCGTCGCGGCGTTCGCGGCCTTCTTCACGCGGATGACCGGTGCCGACGAGGTGGTGCTCTCGGTCCCGATGAGCGCCAGGGTCACCGTGAAACTGCGCAACGCCGCGGCGATGCTGGCCAATATGGTGCCGATCCGCTTCGCGATCGATGACGCGACCACAGTGGAGCAACTGGTCAAGGCGTCGATCAGCGAGCTGGTCTCCGCGCTGCGTCATCAGCGCTACCGCTTCGAGGATCTGCGTCGCGAATCCGCCTCGATCGACAACTCCGCCAACACCTTCGGCCCCGTGGTCAACATCTTGTTCTTCGACTCCGAGATCCGTCTCGGCGACGCCGTCGGGCGCTATCACGCGCTCACCTCGGGCGCCCTCGAGGATCTGCAGATCAACCTCTACCGGACCGGGCCGGACACGCCGCTGCTGATCGAGCTGCACGGCAACGACAACCTCTACAGTCAGCGCGATATCGACGCGCACGCCGACCGATTCATCGATTTCCTGCACCGATTCATCGAGGCCGACTCCGGCGAGCGGGTGGTGGAACTGCCGCTGGTGTCCGCCGCGCAAGAGCTCTCGATCATCGGCGAGTCGGCTGGTGCCGAAGGTGTCGCCCCGGTCGAGACGCTGGTGGATTCGCTGTCGCGACAGGCCCGTTCGGCCCCGCTCGCGGACGCGGTCACCGCCGGGGACAAGACGATCACGTATCGGGACCTCGACGAGCGTTCCACCCGGCTCGCCCGGCGTTTGATCGGCCGTGGCGCGGGTCCGGGCACGCTGGTCGCCATCGCACTGCCGCGTGGCACCCAGCTGATCGTCGCGATGCTCGCCGTGCTGAAATCCGGTGCCGCGTATCTGCCACTGGATATCACCCATCCGCGGGAGCGGCTGGAATACGTTGTCGGCCAGGCAGATCCGACAGTTGTCATCGTCGAAGAGGTCGGACTGCCGGTAGGTCGGGGCCAGACTCTGGTTCTCGGGCAAGACGACGACCTCGACGGTGCCGCGGACCCGATCACCGATGACGAGCGCATCGCACCACTGCGGCCTGACGACGCCGCCTACGTCATTTTCACCTCCGGTTCCACGGGGCGGCCGAAGGGCGTGGTGATCAGCCACCGCTCGGTCGTCACCTACTTGGCGAATGCGTGTGCCGCCCTGGACATTCGGGCCGACGACGTGTGGACATGGCTGCACTCGGTGGCGTTCGACTACTCGATCTGGGAGGTTTTCGGCCCGCTGGTCACCGGCGGCCGAGTCGTGGTCGCCGATACGCCGGCCACGCGCGCGCCCGATGAACTGGTGCGCCTGGTCGCCCGTGAACGCGTCACCGTGTTCAGCCGAACTCCCTCGGCGTTCTACCAATTCGCCGCAGCTCAGCGGCGCTACCTTGCGGCGGGTGCGCCCGAGGGTGAGCTGGGGCTGCGGCTGGTCGTGCTGTCGGGCGAAGGTCTGGATCCGGCGGCGTTGGCGCCCTGGTACGTGGACAACCCGGAGGGGCCGGTCGTCGTCAACAGCTACGGCATCACCGAGACCACCGTGTTCGTCACCCACACCGACATGAGCGGCGATCTGGCGGTACCCGGCGCGCCCAGCGTGATCGGCGCGGCGCTCCCCGGCCTTCGCGCCTACGTGCTGGATCGGCGGCTGCGACCGGCGCCGGTGGGCGCGTGGGGTGAAATCTATGTAGCGGGAACACAATTGGCTCGCGGCTATCTCGGGCAGGCGGCATTGAGTTCGGGTCGATTCGTCGCCGACCCGTGGGGTGCGCCGGGGGAGCGGATGTACCGCAGCGGGGACGTGGCCCGCCGCGATCACCACGGCGCTCTCGAATACCGCGGGCGTGCGGATCAGCAGGTACAGCTGCGCGGGTTCCGCATCGAACTCGATGAGGTCCGTGCCGCGCTGCTGGCCCACCCGGCGGTGGCCGCGGCCGCGGTGGTGGTGCATCGAGCAGGCACCGACACGGCGCGTCTGGTGGGGTACGTCGTACCGGCGGGCGCCGACTGCGATGTCGATGCCGTTGTCGCGCAGGCGGGTTCGTTGCTGCCGGACTACATGATCCCCAACGTCGTGCTGGTCGTCGATGAACTGCCGCTGACGGTGAACGGCAAACTCGATCTGCGTGCATTGCCCGAACCGGCGGCCGGGAGCGCCGCGAGCTATCTCGCGCCGCGCACCGATGCCGAAGAGACCGTCGCGCACGTCTTCGCCGAGGTGCTCGAGATGGACCAGGTCGGCGCGTTCGACAATTTCTTCGAGGTGGGCGGCAACTCCCTCACTGCGGCGGCCGCCGTCGCCCGGGTCGCCGATGCCACCGAATGCGCACTGTCGGTGCGTGATCTGTTCGGCAACCCGACGGTGGCAGGCTTCGCCGCGTGCGTGGGCCGGGCACGGCGCCGGGTGCGGCCCACACTCACACCGATCGCGCGCGACGGCCTGTTGCCGCTGGCTCCCGCGCAACATCGGATGTGGTTGATCAACCGCGTCGACCCGGAGTCCGCCGCCTACAACATTCCGCTGGTCCTGCGGTTGACCGGGCGACTCGATCCCGCCGCACTGCGCACAGCGCTGGGCGATGTCCTCGATCGCCATGAGGCACTGCGAACGCGCTACCCCGCCCGTGACGGTCACGGTATGCAGGAGGTTCTGTCGGCCGAGGCGGCTCTGGCCGACTTCGACTGTGTCCCGGAACAACTCGGGCAAGACCGGCTTGCCGACCGGATCCGCGAGCTGACGGCCGCCGGCTTCGATGTCTGCGCCCGCCCGCCGTTGCGCGCGGACTTGCTCACGATCGGCCCCGACACGCATGTGCTGGTGCTCGTCCTGCACCACATCTGCTGTGACGGTACGTCGTTGACGCCGCTGGCAGCCGACTTCGCCGCCGCCTACGCGGCACGGTCGCAGGCAACGGCACCTGATCAGGTGCCACCTCGGGTGCAGTACGCCGATTACGCCGACTGGCACCGTCGCCTGCTCGGCGACGAAGCGGATCCGGATTCGCTCGCCGCTGACCAGTTGCGGTACTGGACAACCCAATTGGCCGATGCGCCCGCAGTGCTCGAGTTGCCGACCGACCGGCCCCGGCCCGCTCGCCGTTCGATGCGCGGCGAGGCCGTTACCACGCAGCTCTCCGCCCGGACCTACACCGAGATCGAGCGACTCGCCCGCGCCGCGGACGTCACCCCGTTCATGGTGGTCCACGCCGCACTCGCCGTTCTGCTGGCCCGGCTGTCGGGAACCGGCGACATCGTGATCGGCGCCCCGTTGGCCGGACGGGGCGAGCCGGATCTTGCTCCGCTGGTGGGAATGTTCGTCAACACCGTGGCGCTGCGTACGCCGATCCGCGGCGAGGAGTCGTTCACGGCCCTGCTCGAACGCGTCAAGGACATCGACATCGATGCCTTCGCGCGCGGCGAGCTGCCCTTCGACCGGGTCGTGGAAGAGCTCGATCCGCGGCGCTCGGCGGCCTACGCGCCCGTGTGTCAGGTGTATCTGGCCTTCGACAACACCGAACTGCCTCGACTGGTCCTGCCCGATCTCACGGTGGACGTTGTCGATCCCGGCGCCGAACCCGCGAAGGTCGACCTCGTCGTCACCGTGGGCGCGAACGCCGCGGGCACCGGCGACGTCGCGGTGCGGCTCAACTACGCGAGCGACCTGTTCGACCCCGCCACCGTCGAGCAGATGGCCGCACGGCTGGGCCGGATCCTGGACGCGGTGGTGGCGAACCCTGCTGTGCCGGTGGGCGATGTGGAACTGCTGTCCGACGCCGAACGCGCTGTGCTGCATCCGGTTCGGGGCGCCGACGCGGTACCCGGCGTGGCGCTGTCGGATCTGCTGGCCCGAGGTGTCGCGATCTCGCCGGAGGGTCCGGCTGTCGTGTCCGGGGCACAGTGCCTGAACTTCGCGGAGCTGGACGCGTTGTCGAACCGGTTCGCCCGGCGTCTGCTCGACGACGGAGCCCGACCCGGTGCGGTGGTGGCGATGGTCCTGCCGCGCTCGGTCGATTTCGTGGTCGCGGTATGGGCCGTCGCCAAAACCGGTGCCGCCCTGGTGCTGATCGACCCGCGCAACCCACGGGATCGGGTCGCCTCGATGCTCGCCGACAGCGCGCCCCGGGTGGTCTTGACCAGCGCCGAAGTCGAGGGCGCTGCGCCCGAGGGGCCGTGGACGTTGCTGGTGGTCGCGGACCCGGTCTCGCGCAGCATCACCGCCGGGTACTCGTCCGCACCGGTGACCGACGCCGACCGTGGCAGGCCCGTGCACCCCGGCGACGTGGCGTATGTGATCTACACCTCCGGAACGACCGGCGTTCCGAAGGGTGTCGAGGTCACCAACCAGGGGCTGGCGAACTTCGCCGCCGAACAACAGGACCGCTATGACGTCGAGCCCACCGTACGGGTCCTGCAGGCCGCCGGCCCGGGATTCGACGCGGTGATGCTGGAGATTCTGCTCGCCCACCCCGGTGGCGCCGCGCTGATCGTGTCCCCACCCGATGTCTACGCGGGTACCGAACTGGCGGAACTCATTCGGGCACAAGGGGTTACCCATGCCTTCCTGACGCCGACCGTGCTGGCCTCGATGTCGCCGGAGCACCTGGAGTGCCTGCGGGTGCTGGTCTCCGGTGGCGAAGCCCTCACGGCCGAGCTCGGCGCGACCTGGGCGCCGGGGCGTCGGCTGTTCAACGGCTACGGACCCACCGAGACCACGATCATGGTCGCGATCAGCGACCCGATCCCCGTCCAGGGGCCGATCACCATCGGCGGGCCCATTCGCGGGATCTCCGCGCAGGTCCTCGACTCCCGGCTGCGGCCGGTGCCGGTCGGTACGGCGGGCGAACTGTATATCGGCGGTGTGCAATTGGCGCGCGGCTACCTCGGCCGGCCCACGGTGACAGCAGCCAGTTTCGTCGCCGATCCCCGTGGAGCGGGCACCCGGATGTACCGCACCGGCGACCTCGCCCGGTGGACCCCGGAGCAGACCATCGAATATCTGGGCCGCGCCGACCACCAGGTGAAGATCCGTGGGCAACGCACCGAACTGGGGGAGATCGAAGCCGTACTCGCCCAGGATCCCGCGGTGACCCACGCCGTCGTCGTGATCCACGGCAGCGCGGGCGCCGACCGGCTCGTCGGCTACCTGGTCGGCGCGGGCGTGGACGCGGAGCGGGTGCGCGCCGCCGCGCGCGACCGGCTGCCGGCGCACATGGTGCCCGATGTGTGCATGGTGCTCGACCGATTCCCGCTGACCGCCAGCGGCAAACTCGATCGCGCCGTGTTGCCCGAGCCGGTGTTCCCGCAGACCGCCCAGGCCATCGCGCCACGCACGCCCACCGAACAACTCGTCGCCGGCGTCTACCGCGATGTGCTCGGCGCGGCGCACGTGAGTGCGCTCGACAATTTCTTCGATCTGGGCGGCAACTCACTCACCGCGACCAAGGTCGCGGCGCGCCTGTCCGATGTGTTCGGCACCGACATCGCGGTGCGGGCGCTGTTCGAGACGCCGACCGTCGACGCGCTCGCCCGTGAGCTGGATGCGGCTGGTGGACAGGCTGATCGGGGATCAGTCCATCGTCGGCTGGTGCCACAGCAGCGTCCGGATCGGATTCCGCTTTCGCCCGCGCAGACCAGAATGTGGTTCCTGAACCAGTTCGATACCTCGGCGGCGGTCTACAACGTGCCTGTCGTCGTGCGGATCTCCGGCCCGCTCGACGTCGACGCTCTTCGGTCGGCACTGGCCGACGTGATCACCAGGCACGAGACGCTGCGCACCCGCTACCCGGACAGCGACAGCGGTCCATGGCAGCAGATCCTGCCCATGGAATCGGCACCGCAGCTCCAGTGCCGCGAGGTCGCCGAGGCCGAGATCGCCGAACAGATCGCGCGGGAGACCGCCCTCGGCTTCGATGTGAGCACCGAGGTCCCGTTCCGGATCACGTTGCTGCGCACCACCACCGAGGAATGGACCGTGGTGCTCACCGCGCATCACATCGCCATCGACGGATCCTCGCTCGCGCCGTTGGCCACCGACCTGGCCGTGGCCTACCGGGCGCGAACGGCGGGCGAAGCGCCTGCCTTTGCGCCCCTGCCGGTCCAGTACGCCGACTACACGCTGTGGCAGCGGCGAAACCTCGGCGTGCAGGAAGACCCGACCAGTGTGACCGCGGGCCAGATCCGGTACTGGCTCGCGGCACTGGCCGACCTACCGCAGATGCTGGACCTGCCGACCGATCGGCCGCGTCCCGCACAGCAGTCCTACCGCGGGGCGACCATGTCGGCCGCGATTCCCGCCGACCTGCACCGCGACATCATCGCTCTCGCACGGCGCCACGACTCGACGCTGTTCATGGTCACCCATGCGGCGTTCGCGATCTTGCTGGCAAGGCTGTCGGGCACCGGCGACATCGCGGTCGGTACGCCGGTCGCCGGGCGCGGAGAGCCCGCCCTCGACCCGCTGATCGGCATGTTCGTCAACACGCTGGTGCTGCGGGTACAGGTCGATCCCGCGGCCCCGTTCACGGAGGTGCTCGAGCGCGCCCGCGAATGCGATCTCGGTGCGTTCGACAATGCCGCGATTCCGTTCGAACAGCTGGTGGAGGTCCTCAATCCGCCGCGCAGCACCGCACACGAGCCACTGACCCAGGTCGGCTTCTCCTTCCAGAACATCGATATCCCGACGTTGCGCCTGGGCGGGCTCACGGTGGCGGCCGACCTCGTCGAACCGGGTGTCGCCAAGTACGACCTGCATCTCACCCTGGTCGACACGGTCGATGCGCACGGCGCTCCCGGTGACATGCAGGTCGAATTCGGGTATGCGACCGACCTTTTCGACGAAGCCACAATCATGCCGATCTTCGAGCGGTTCGTCGCCATCCTGCGCGGTGTCGTCGCCGATCCCGATGTGCCCGTGGGTGATCTGCCGCTGCTCAGCTCGCGTGAACTCGACGAACTGGCGCTACGCGAGTCCGGCCCCGACGTGCCCTCCGACGGCGCGACGATCGCGGATCTGTTCGCGAAGCAGGTCGCGGCGACGCCCGAACGCCCTGCGGTGATCGATGGGGAGAGCGGGGACGCGCTCACCTACGCCGCGTTCGGCGCCGAGGTGAACGCGCTGGCACGAGGGCTGATCGGTCGCGGTATCGGGCCGGGAAGCGTGGTGGCCGTGGCCATGCGCCGCTCGGTCGAGCTGCTCACCACGCTCTACGCCGTCCACGCGGCAGGTGCCGCCTACCTTCCGCTGGATCCCGATCACCCCGTCGACCGGCTGCGCACGGTCCTCGCGACCGCGCGACCCGACGCGGTGCTGACCGGCGACGACATCGACCTGACGGCACCGGCACCGGTCTGGCGTCTGTCGGATCTCACCTCGCCCACGACCGGCACCATGCCGGTCACCGACGCCGATCGGATCAGGCCGCTGCGCCCGCAGGATCTGGCGTACGTCATCTTCACCTCCGGGTCGACCGGTGTCCCCAAGGGTGTGGCACTCACCCACGAGGCGGTGGTCAACCAACTCCGTTGGCTCACCGACCATTACGGGATCGGCACCGACGACGTGCTGCTGCTGCGCACGCCCGCAACCTTCGACCTGTCGGTGTGGGAGTTGTTCACCGCACCCACCGCCGGTGCCGCGCTGGTCGTCGCCGGGCGCGACGATCACACCGACCCCGCCGCCGTCGCACGGCTGATCGCTCGTCACGGCGTGACGGTGGTCGACTTCGTTCCCTCGCTCCTGTCGGCGTTTCTCGATATCGCGACCCCGGACGATCTCGCCGCCGTCCGCCAGGTGCTGTGCATCGGTGAGGCGTTGGACTCCGCGACCGTTCGCCGGTTCCGCGACCTCAGCGCAGCACGCGTCGACAACCTGTACGGCCCGACGGAAGCGGCCGTGAGCGTCACCGCCTACGAGATCGGCGAGCTCGACGGACCTGTCGTGTCGATCGGTACGCCCGAGGCGAATGCCGTCACGCACGTGCTCGACGCACGGTTGCGGCCCGTCCCCGCCGGCGTGACGGGCGAGCTGTATCTCGGCGGAATCCAGCTCGCCCGTGGGTACCATGCCCGCGCGGACCTGACGGCGAGCGCGTTCGTGGCCGATCCGTTCGGCTCGACGCCGGGGGCACGCCTCTACCGCACCGGCGACCTGGTCCGCTGGGACACGGCGGGTCGACTTCGGTACGTCGGCCGCCGTGATTCCCAGGTGAAGATTCGCGGCCTGCGCGTCGAACTCGGCGATATCGAAGCCGCGCTCCTCGCCCACGATCACATCGATGCCGCGGTCGTGCGGGTGTCTACGGTCGCCGAGGGGCAGATCCTGGTGGCCTACGCCGTGAGCGACGAGGCGATCGACCCCGACTCGCTGCGGACCTACCTGCTGTCGCGCCTGCCCGCGTACATGGTGCCCGCCCAGGTGATTCGGATCGACACGATCCCGCTCACACCCAACGGCAAGATCGACTACCGCGCCCTCCCGGCCCCCGACACCCGCGCCGCCGCAACCCGTTACCGCGCTCCCAGCGGGATCGCGGAGGAGACCATCGCCGGCGTGATCGGCGAACTGGTGCAAACTCCCTGGGTCGGCGCCGACGAGAACTTCTTCACCCTCGGTGGCAATTCGCTGCTGGCGACCCGCGTGCTCAGCCGCGTCGGCGAAGTCCTCGGCGTGACGATTCCGGTGCGCGCCATCTTCGAAGCGCCGACCGTGGCGGAACTGGCGCGGTGGATCGAACAGCAGCGCGCCGTCGGCGATGTCGCGGGACCGGTGGCGAAACCGCGGCCCGAGCGTATCCCGCTCTCGCCCGCGCAGAGCCGGATGTGGCTGCTCAACCAACTGGACCCGGAGTCGGCGAGTTACGTGGTGCCACTGTCGATCCGCCTCGACGGTGAACTCGACATCGAGGCCATGACGGCCGCGCTCCGCGATGTCATCGAACGGCACGAGATCTTGCGCACCACCTATCCGGCCCACGACGGCACCCCCGCGCAGGTCGTGCTGACCGCCGAGGACGTCGTCGCGTCCTGCGATCTCGCCGTGCACCCGGTGTCCGCCGATGAACTGCTCTTACGGCTGACAGAGTTCTTCGGCACCGGCTTCGATGTCTCGGCGGGCGCCCCGCTGCGCATGGCGTTGTTCCGGCTCACCGAAACCGCGCACGCACTGGCGCTTGCGGTGCATCACATCAATTGCGACGGCTACTCGGTGGCGCCGCTGGCCGCCGACATCATCGAGGCCTACCGCGCACGCCGGGCCGGTGCCGCGCCCGAATGGGCGCCGCTACCCGTGCAATTCGCTGACTACGCGCTGTGGCAGCGCGAGCTGCTCGCGGCACCCGACTCCGCGCCGGGCCGCGACCTGCTGTACTGGCGTACCCAACTCGCGGGGATCCCGGATGTGCTCGCGCTGCCCACCGACCGCCCGCGCCCGCTCGAGCGGTCCCACCGCGGCGCGACCGTCCACACCGCGGTGCCTTCCCAGGTGGCCGAAGCCGTGGCGGCCTTGGCGCGACGCAGCGGCGTGACCCCGTTCATGGTGGTGCACACCGCCCTTGCCGTCCTGCTCGCGCAGCTGTCGAGCAGCGACGACATCGCCATCGGCATCCCGTATGCGGGCCGCGGCGACCGAGCCCTCGATCGCCTCGTCGGCATGTTCGTCAACACGCTGGTCCTGCGCACCCGTGTCCGCCCCGACCAGCGGTTCGCCGACCTGATCGACATGACCAGGCGCACCGACATCGAGGCGTTCGATCATGCCGCCGTCCCGTTCGAACGGCTGGTGGAAGTGCTGAATCCGGCGCGCTCGACGGCACATTCGCCGCTGTTCCAGGTGATGCTCGCCTACCAGAACATGGCGCCCGCCCAGCTCGAGGTACCGGGGCTCGAGGTCGGCGGCATCGATGTCGGCGCCGACGCGGCGATCTGCGATCTGCTGCTCATGATCACCGAGGACCGGGGTCCGCACAACGAGATCGCGGGCATGAATCTGCGCCTGACCTACGCCACCGACCTGTTCGACGACGCCACCGCGCGCCGGTTCACCGAACAGTTCGGGCGCGTCCTGGACGCGGTCACCACCGACGAGCGGGTCATCGCCGGGGAGATCGACCTCGCCGACGACACGACCCGCGATCGGCTGCTGCGCCCCCACGACGCACCACCGGTGAGCGCGGGCCGCACGCTGGTCGACGCCTTCGACGAGCAGGTCGCACGCACCCCGGACGCTGTCGCCGTCCGAGTCCCCGGCGGCCGCGCCCTCACCTACCGCGAGTTCGACGACACCGTCAACCGCCTCGCCCGCCACCTCATCGATCTCGGCGCGAGCCCTGAAACGACCGTGGCCGTGGCGATTCACCGCTCGATCGACCTGATCACCGCCGTCTACGCCGTCGTGAAATCCGGTGCCGCCGTCGTTCCGCTCGACCCGGACCGCTCCACCGCCCGGCTGGCAGACGTCCTGTCGGTCGCCCGGCCACTGCTGCTCGTCACCACGTCCGGTGACGAGAGCTCCCTGCCCGACGGCATCGAGCGTATCCGCCTCGACGAGCTGGACCTGAGCGCGCGCCCCGGCGGCCCGGTCGGCGACGACGAACGTCGCGCACCGCTGCGCGCCGGCAACACGGCGTACGTGCTGTTCACCTCCGGCACGACCGGCGCACCGAAGGGCGTCGCGCTCACCCATGCCGCCACCGCCCACCAGTTGGCCTGGGCGCAACGCGAATTCCCGCACGACGCGTCGGATGTGGTGCTGCACAAGACCCCGATCACCGTCGACGTCGCGGTGTGGGAGTTGTTCTGGCCGTTGCAGATCGGTGCGCAGATCGTCGTCGCCGAACCCGGCGGCCACCACGATCCCGCCTACCTGGCCGAGATCATCGCAGAGGAGCAGGTCAGCACCGTGCACTTCGTCCCGTCGATGCTCGAGGTGCTGCTCGAGCACACCGGCACGACGCGGCTGCCGTCGGTCCGCTATGTGTTCGCGGCAGGTGAGGCGCTGGCCCAGCGCACCGCCGTACGCGCCAGACAGTGCTTCGACCGGGCCGAGGTCGTCAACTGGTACGGCCCCGCCGAGGCAGAAGTTGTGACGGCCTACCGCTGCCCGGCGGATTCTCCGGCACGGCAAGCGGTCCCGATCGGTTGCCCGGTCACCGGAATGTCTGCGTACGTGCTGAACGCACGGCTTCGGCCCGTACCGGTCGGCGTTGTCGGCGACCTGTACGTCTCGGGCGTCCAGCTCGCTCGCGGCTACCACCGCAGGCCGGATCTCACCTGCGGTCGGTTCGTCGCCGATCCGTTCGGCGAGCCAGGGGACCGCCTCTACCGCACCGGCGATCTCGTTCGCTGGTCACGGTCCGGGGATCTGGAGTATGTGGGCCGCAGTGACTTCCAGGCGATATTCCACGGCCAACGGGTCGAGCCCGCGCAGATCGAGGCCGCGCTGCGCTCGATCGAGGAGATCTCCGGAGCAGTCGCGATCGTTTCCGCTGACCGGATCACGGCGTATGTGTCGCCGATACCGGGTGCGACCCTCTCCGAGTCGAAGGTCCGCAAACGTCTCACCCGGCTGCTTCCGTCCTACCTGGTGCCGGCAAGAATTCAGGTGCTCGACACCATGCCGCTCAGCTCCGACGGCAAGGTGAACAGGTCGGCCCTGTCGCACATGATCTTCGACGATGCGGACGGGTCCATCGCCTCCGACGCGGACAACGCCGCGACGCGCGCGACGATGCTGGCAGAGTTCGTCGCCCGCACAGACCGTGAGGCGGTGCTGGCGAAGATCGTCGCCGAGATCGTCGGCGCCGACCAGGTCAGTGTCGTTGCCGACCTGTTCGAGCTCGGGGTGAACTCGCTGTCGGCAGCTCAGGTAGCGGCCCGCGCTGAGGCCGCGCTGCACGTGCGCGTCGGTGTACGCGATGTCTTCGACGCGCCGACCGTCGCTGAGCTCGCCGAACGAATCGCGATGCGCGACGAACACGCGTCGGTGCCGCTGGTCCGTCGCCGGCACCGGACCGAAATTCCCTTGGCAGCCGCCCAGCGGCGTATCTGGATCCTCAATCAGCTCCATCCCGAGTCCGGTGCGTACAACATCGGTTTCGCGGCCAGGCTGAGCGGACCGCTCGATGTGGCGGCGCTGCGCGCCGCGATGGTGGATGTGGTCACCCGACACGAGACCCTTCGCACGACCTATCCCGCAGTGGGCGGACAACCGCATCAGTTCGTCCACGACAGCATGGTCGGCGCCGCCGATATCGGACTGGCCGATATCGACGATCCGACGGTGCTGGCAGAACGGCTGCGCGAGGCGGTCGAGTCGGGTTTCGACGTTGCCACGAACACGCCGGTCCGCGTACGTCTGTACCGCACGGGCGCCGACGACCACGTGTTGGTCCTGGTGGTGCACCACATCGCCGCTGACGGTGCGTCGATGGGGCCGCTTGCCCGAGATGTGTTCGCCGCCTACCGGTCTCGTCGTACCGGCTCGGCACCGCTGTGGCCGCCGTTGCCTGTCGACTACGCCGACTACGCGGTCTGGCAGCGCGAGTTCCTCGGCGCCGAGGACGACCCCACTTCGCTGGCAGGGCGTCAGATCGCCTACTGGCAGCGGATTCTCGCCGACGCACCTGAACTGCTCGCCCTGCCGACCGACAGCCCACGGCCCGCGGTCCTGTCGATGGATGGTGGCAGCGTCGCTTTCACTATCGAGCCGGGTCTGCGCGATGCCGTCGTCGCACTCGCGCACGGCGAAGGTGCCACGGTGTTCATGGTTCTGCACGCCGCCCTGACGATTCTGCTCTCGCGCACCGCGCACAGCGACGACATCTCGATCGGCACCCCCGTCGGCGGTCGTGGCCGCCCCGAACTCGACGATGTGGTCGGCATGTTCGTCAACACGGTGGTCCTGCGCACCCGCGTCGCCGAGCATCTGTCGTTCCGTGAATTCTTGGCCGACCTGCGTGGCGCGGATCTGGAAGCGCTGGCTCACGCGGACGTACCGTTCGAGCGCCTGGTCGAGATACTGGACCGGGCGGGGTCGACCGCGTATTCACCGCTCTATCAGGTGATGCTGGGCTTCCGGCATGCCGACCCCACTCGGTTCGAACTCGACGATATCGGCATCGAGGTGCTCGATCCCGGTGTTGCACAGGCCAAGACCGACCTCATGGTGATGCTGAACGAACGTGCCGACGGCGCGGGTATCGACGGTGAGATCGTCTACGCCACCGACCTGTTCACCGGGGCCACGGCGGCGCGGTTCGCCGACCGCCTGCTGCGGATTCTCGAAACGATCACCACGCGGCCGGACACCGTGGTCGGGGCCATCGACTTGCTGTGCCCCGAGGAGACCGCACACCTGCTCCCTGTCGGGCGCGAGACCGCCGTGGTGCCGAAAACGCTGCCCGCGCTGCTCGCCGACGCTGCCGCGGACCCGAGGGCGACCGCGCTGATCGGTACCGACGAAACCCTGACCTATGGCGAACTCGACCGGCGATCCGATCGGCTCGCGGTGCTGCTGGCGCGAGCGGGTGCGGCACCGGGAACCTATGTCGCCCTGGCCGTTCCGCGGTCGGTGGCCTATCACGTGGTGCTGTGGGCGATCGCGAAAACCGGTGCCGCGTTCATGCCGATGGATCTGCGTTACCCCGCGGACCGGCTGGCGCACATGGCCCAGGACTCCGGCGTCACGCTCGGCGTGACTCTGCACGAGGCGCGCTCGTCACTGCCGGACACGGTCGACTGGCTGTGCCTCGACGACGACCGAGTGATCGCCGACTTGTCGACCGCGCCAACGGATCACACCTTCCAGGCAGCACGCCTCGACGATGTCGCCTACCTGGTGTATACCTCCGGCTCGACGGGCAAGCCGAAGGGCGTGGTCGTCACACACGCGGGGTTGTCGGCGTTCGCGCACGAGAAGCACCAGCACTATCAGGTGGATCGAGAATCGCGGGTCCTGCAGGTCGCCGCGCCCGCGTTCGACGCGGTGATGATGGAATCGCTGATGGCCTACGCGGCGGGTGCCGCCCTGGTCGTCTCGCCCGCCGAGGTGTTCGCCGGTGCGGAACTGACCGAACTGATTCGCACGCACCGGGTTTCGCACGCGTTCCTCACACCCAGCGTGCTGGCGACCTTGCGGCCTGAGGGTCTCGACGCGCTGCAGATGCTCACCATCGGCGGCGAAGCGCTCTCCGTCGAACTCGTCGCCGCCTGGGCACCGGGCCGCCGCTTCCACAATGTGTACGGGCCGACCGAGACAACGATCGCGGTGTGCGTCAGCACCCAGTTGCAGCCCGGCGATCCGATCACCATCGGCACCCCGATCCGCGGGGTGCGCGCCGTCGTGCTCGACAGCCGGTTGCGGCCGGTACCGGTCGGCGTCGTCGGTGAGCTGTACCTGGCGGGCAATGCGCTGGCGCGCGGCTACCTGAATCGGCCCGGGGCGAGCGCGGGCGCGTTCGTGGCCGATCCGTTCGGTGCACCGGGCACCCGGATGTACCGCACCGGTGACCTGGTGCGCTGGAGCGCCGAGCACACCATCGAATACGTGGGCCGCGCCGACTTCCAGGTCAAGATCCGTGGTCAGCGGGTGGAACTCGGCGAGATCGACGCGGCGCTGGTCGCCTGCCCGAACGTCGCCTCGGCGGTCACGGTGAGCAGGCGTGGCCAGGCCGGGCAACCGACGTTGG
>NZ_JBHWZY010000041.1:0-16374 GCF_042727815.1 Nocardia sp. NPDC060220 | reverse complement strand
CAGCGGATCCTCGAACGCGGGCCGCACCTGTCCATCGGGCAACCCCAGGGTGCCCGCGATCTCAGCGATCAGCGCCTTGGCCGCGCCGATATCGGCAGCGGGCGCCCGGTCGGGGATCACCCCGGCAGCCGAGTTGATCGGCTGCGAACGGGCGAGCTGGATGGGTGGGTAGGCCGACTGCGGCGCACTCGCCTTGTCCTTCCTCCCGCGAAGTTTGCTCTTCCGCAACACTTTTCGCAGTGGGTCCTCGGCCTTCTCGGCCGCCTTGACCGACTCCGCAGCTTCCTTCGTCGGCTCCGCGGCCTTCGTCGGCTCCGCGGCCCTCTTCGGCTCCTCGGCCCTCTTCGGCTCCTCGGCCCTCTTCGCGGGGCGAACGGAACCGCCGGCTTCAGCGCTGGCCTGCTGACTCTCCGCGGCCCGGCGGTGCTCGGCGGCGACGAACTCGACAGGCTCGTCGATCAGCGCCGGTCCGTCGTCGAACTCCACCACCTCCAAGTCCACGGCCTCGAGAGCAGGTTCCGCGGCTTCCGCGAGATCGGCCTCGTCGACCACGTCGATACCGACCGGCTCGCTGTCGCGCCGGACATCGTCATCGTCGGCGAGCCCCAGCGCGACGACGGCGGCGGCGAGTTCGTCGCCGCCGACCCGACGGCGCGCATCGAAGACCGCGACCATGTCGACCGGGCCCACGGGGGGTAGCTGCGCATCGAGCACCGACACCGCGTCGACCGGCCCCGGCACGTCATCGGCCGCGTTCACGCCGGACTCGTCCGCCAGACCCAGCGCGACAACAGCGGTCGCGACCTCGGCACCGGCCGGGGCGTAGCCGTTCGAGTGCCCGCCGGTCTCGGCGACCGGCTTCACCGGCGTGTGCTGCGAAATCGGTGTCCACGGGTCGGTGAGCAGGTCCTGACGCTGCCAGACCGGCTCGCCATCGGGCCGCCACGCGATCGCGATCTCCCAGCGGGGCAACGGTTCTCCGGGATACCACTTGCCCTGGCGATACTGCACGATGCCGGTCGGCGCGTAGATCGCGCGGAGCCTGTCGGCCAGGTCGACGGCGCGCTCACGTTTGTGTCTGCCGTCGGCGTCGGTGGTCCACTGGGCGCTCATCTGGTCGTCGATGGAGACGAACGTGGGCTCGCCGCCCATGGTGAGGCCCACATCGGCCGCGGCCATCCGCGCGTCGATCGCGGCACCGGAGGCGACGATGCGGTCCCACTGGGAATCGGTATAGGGCAGCGTGACTCGCGGATCCTCGTGGATACGCCGAACCACATTGCTGAAGTCGAGGGTGGCCTCGGTGATCCCGGTCGCCCCGGTGATCGGGGCGGCGGCGCCGGGATGCGGGGTGGCCGCGAGTGGGATGTGGCCCTCGCCCGCGAACAGTCCGGAGGTGGGATCCATGCCGACCCAGCCCGCGCCGGGCAGATACACCTCGGTCCAGGCGTGCAGGTCGGTGAAGTCGGCGGTCGGGCCCGACGGGCCGTCCAGCGAGGGCACGTCGGAGGTGAGCTGGACCAGGTAGCCGGAGACGAAGCGGGCGGCCAGCCCCAGCTCACGCAGCACGCCGACCAGCAGCCAGGCCGAGTCGCGGCAGGACCCGAGCGCGGTGCGCAAGGTGTGATCGGGTGTCTGCACACCCGCCTCCATGCGCACGGTGTAGTCGACCGAATTGCGCAGCGCGTAGTTGAGTTCCACGAGGTAGTCGATGGCACGGGTCCGGCCCTGCGGCCGGTGGACCCGCGCCCACTCCCGCAACAACTCGCCGGGACCGCTGCCCGGCTCCGCCTCGTCGACGCGCCGCAGATAGGGCGCGAGATCCTCGGCGAGTGCGGTGTCGTACTCGAACGGGAAGAACTCCGCGTAATCCTCGATGAAGAAGTCGAACGGGTTGACCACCTCGAGGTCGGCGATCAACCCCACGGTGATCGACAACTCCTTGGTCGGATTCGGAAACACCAGGCGCGCAACGAAATTGCCGAACGCGTCTTGCTGCCAGTTGACGAAGTGCTCGGCCGGCGACACCTCGAGCGAATACGCCTCGATCGGCGTCCGCGAGTGCGGCGCGGGGCGCAACCGCACTTCATGCGGATGCACCTCGACGAGACGATCGAAGGAGTATGCCGTGCGGTGCTCGAGTGACACCTTGATGCCCATCCACCAAGTGGACCACACACCCCCGACACCGCGCGGGTCGACGAAACCTGAGTTTCCCGACCGGCCCCCCTTTCGAAACACGCTGGTAATAGCGCGGGGCAGGGACCACATCGATTACCGCCGACTCCGCTCCCCGTAGGCTGGCCGGGTGAGCTACGACCACATCCTCCTGCCGTCCGGCGTCGCCAGCTCTGTCGACGAGATCGACGCGTACCTGGCCGCCCAGGAAGGCGTGACCGAGTCCGCATCGATCGCCGAGATCGCGGCCGAACTGAACGCGCGCAACGCCGAACTGCCGGTGGACGACTCGTTCCTCAGCGTCGAATCCGTCGGCGGTCCCAGTGGCGACACGCTCTACATCCCCTCGCCGTACGACGCCATCGGCTTCGTCCGCAATCTGCTCTTCGACCTGGCTACCCCGCGCGGCTACGCCGTCTACGATCCGCAGCTGACCTGGCTCATCGACCCGGCAGGCCACATCCCGATCAACGTCACGCACGGCGGCGCGGGCGAATTCCCCTATCTCACCGAGGAATTGGCCCATCACTGGGTGGCCGGGCTCGCCGCGCCCAACCCGTATCTCATCGTCGAGCAGGGCGAACAGCGCTACATCCAGACCTATCGCGACCCGAACGGGCCCTACACCCTCGAATATCGCGACGGCGGCCCCGACCGGCATTTCGGCACGACCCTCGACGACCCGGCGCAGGTCGCCCGCATCATCTGGGAGTGGGCCAACGGCAAGCCCGCCACCACCGACGGCGTCGCCTGGACCCGCGTCGAGCTCTGATCCCGGGACGGACGTGACCAGCGGCGACCACCGGGCCGCGATCCGTCCTACAGCGTCCGCCTGCCGGACAGTGCCCGTCCGAGGGTCAATTCGTCGGCGAATTCCAGGTCGCCGCCCATCGGCAGCCCGGAGGCCAACCGGGTGACGGTGAGCCCGGGGAAATCGCGCAGCATCCGCACGAGATAGGTGGCCGTCGCCTCGCCCTCGGTATTCGGGTCGGTCGCGATGATCACCTCGCTCACATCGATGCCGTCCTCCTGATTGCCGATGCGGGTGAGCAGTTCTCTGATCCGCAGCTGATCCGGCCCGACGCCGCTGAGCGGATCGAGCGCACCACCGAGCACGTGGTAGCGACCACGGAACTCGCGGGTGCGCTCGATCGCCTGCACATCCTTGGGTTCCTCGACCACACAGATCATCGTGCGGTCGCGGCGTGGGTCGGCACAGATCCGGCACAGCTCACCATCGGCGACGGTGCCGCACGACACACAGAACTGGACGCCGTCGCGCACCTTCTGCAAAGCGGCTTGCAGCCTGTCGATATCCGGCGGCTCCACCTGCAGCAGATGAAAAGCGATGCGCTGTGCGCTCTTCGGACCGACGCCGGGCAGTTTGCCCAGCTCGTCGATCAGATCCTGAACCGGCCCCTCATACATCAGAAGTCGGGCAGACCGGGCATCGAGCCGCCGCCGAGACCCTGCGAGAGCGGGCCGAGGCGCTCGGCCGCGAGCTGCTGCGCATTGGCCATCGCGTCGTTGATCGCACCGATCACCAGGTCCTGCAGTCCGTCGACATCCTCCGGATCGACCACCTTCGGGTCGATCGTCAGCGCGATCACCTCGCCGCTGACCTTGATTTTGGCCTGCACCAGACCGCCGCCGGCCTGACCCGCCACCTCGGTCTCGGCGAGCTCGGCCTGCGCCTGCATCACTGCCTGCTGCATCTGCTGAGCCTGGGCGAGCAGTGCCTGCATATCGAACTGACCATCACCGGGTTGCACAACACTCCTGTGTTTTTTGGCGGCTGGCGCCGCGGGGTTTTCGGCCCTGGGGGCCTCGCACCCCAGGGACGATACTGCGCCTTCGGCGTTTCCGTCTCGCCCCTCGGGTGCGAGGCGGCCGAAAACCGTGGGATACGTCGGGTGCGGGGCATGGCCGCGTGCGGTTGCCAGTTTAGTCGTGGGAAACGGTCACTGAAACGATGGTTCCGCAGACGATTCGCGCATACGATCAGCCTAGGTAGGGCAATGATTCAGCAATCTCTAGGAGATCCGATGAATGTGTCCCGTGCGCGCCTGGCTTCGATGATGGCCTTGGGCGTATCGTTCTCCAGCCTGCTTCTTCTCGCACCCGCCGCCGTATCGGCCGATTCCGGGACCGGGATCAACGACTACGGCAACGGCTGCGTTCTTGATTCCGGCAATCGAGCGGCGACCGTTGATTCGTTGCGTTTCCGGTGCAGTGTCACCCAGCAGGACCAGATCTACCGGGACTCGCAGGCGGGCGCGGTGCCGGTGGGCCTCACCAACGGGTGGGTGACACGCCCGCAGCAGTTCAGAGGGGCCGCCGAGTCGCTGTGGATCGGCAAGGTGTTCCGCACCGGGCCCGACGGCGGCACACTGACCAACCGGGTCACCGGGGCCGGGATCGAGGCATTCCCTGCCGATGTCTATCGCGCACCGTCGATCCTCGACGGCGCCCCCACCTGGGCGCTGAACTACGCGCCGTCACCCACCCCGCAGGTCTACGACGAGATCCGCGAGGTCACCCCCGGCGTCTGGTTCGGCTATTCGTGGTGGCGCGAGGGCTCGTGGCCGCTGCTCGCCGCCTTCGTGCTGACGCCTGCCTGATCGGTACTTGACCCTCCACCCGCTGGAGGGTGTTCCCTGGACCTCATGACAGCAACCGTGGCGATCGGCGAGTTCGCCCGCCTCACCCATCTGAGCGTCAAGACGCTGCGGTACTACCACGAGATCGAGCTACTCGAGCCCGCCGCGGTGGATGCGGGCACCGGCTATCGCCGCTATTCCACCGACCAGGTGGAGCGGGCGCATCTGATCCGCCGCCTGCGCGACCTGGACATGCCGCTCCCGGAGATCCGCACCGTGCTCGCCACCACGGATCCCGCCGAGCGTGACACCACCCTGCGGGCGCACCTCACCAGGATGGAGGCGGCGCTGCAACGCACCCGTGAGGTGGTGGTCTCGCTGCGCGCCCTGCTCACCACGCCCCTGCTGCCGATCGAGGTCGACTACCGGATCGAGCCCGCGTTCACGGCGCTCACGGTCACCGAACAGGTCGAGCGCACCGACATCGCCGACTGGTGCGGCACGGCGTTCGAGCAGCTGTACATGATCCTGCTGGAGTCCGGTGTCGATCCGGGAGGCGTTGCGGGCGCGACGTATTCGACCGAGTTCTTCACCGAGGCCAACGGCGAGGTCACCGCGTACGTGCCGCTGCCGCCCGGGGCCGAGTTCATCCCCACCCGCGGCCTCGCCATCGTCGACTTTCCCGCCCGCCACTTCGCCGTGGCGGTGCACGACGGCCCGTTCGAAGACTTCGACCGCACCTATGGCGCCCTCGGCAGCCACGTCGCCGAGCACGGCGCCGCACTGCCCGACGAGCCGGTCCGCGAGCGCTACCTCGTGGGACCGGACATCACCGATAACCCGGCCGACTACCGCACCGAAGTGTGCTGGCCGATCACCGAAGGAGAAATCTGATGACCATCGCCCTGGCGAACATCACCATGGACTGCCACAACGCCACGGCCCAGGCCGAGTTCTACGCGCAACTGCTCGACGTACCCGTCGACCCGGAGGCCTCACAGTTCTTCGCCACCGTCGGCAGATCCGCCGGTCTCGCCCCGATCCTGATGTTCATCCAGGTTCCCGACAAGACACCTGGCAAGAACGTGGTCCATCTGGATTTCCACACAGCCGAGTGGGCCGACTACATCGAACGCGCAGTCAGCCTGGGCGGCAAGCACATCGGCGACTTCGACGAGTACGGCCTCCAGTGGACCACCCTCGCCGACCCCGAAGGAAACCTCTTCGACATCGGCAAGGACTGACCCGTGAACTGAGCTCAGGCCAGTTCGCGCGAGAGGTTGCCCAGCACCTCGGCCTGGATCTTCTTCAGGCCGAGCGGGGCGAAGATGCCCTCGAAGATGCCCGAGATGCCGCCCGCACCCTTCCAGGTGGTCTCGACGGTGACCTTCGAGCCGGTGCCGTCGGGGGTGACGGTCCAGGTGTTGACCATGGTGGAGTTGGCGTCGCGCTCGGTGAGAACCGAATCGGCCACCGTCACGGTCGCGCGCACGTTGCGTGAGCGCTTCTCGGTGGCCTGCAGCGTCCACTCCACCACGGTGCCCGCGCCGTTGCCGCCCTCGACAACCTTGTAGTCGCGGTAGTGCGAGGAAAGAATGCGCGGCCGGATCGTCTCGTAGTCGCCGATCGCGGCGAGCGTGCGCTGCGGATCCGCGGCGACGACGATCGAACTGCTGGCGCTGACCTGTCCCACTGTTGACTCCTTGCTGGGGGTGTGGCGATATCTCGACCGGGTTACATCCTGCCCTGTCCCCGACCGCTTCACCCGACCAGGTTCGGGCGGTGCGGGAACATGTGCGTGACATTTTGTCGCGGCGCGCAAGTATCCGGTGGCCCGGCGGACACGGTCGTACTAGCGTCAAAGGGTGGCAGTGAGTCTTTTGGGTAGGGCTGGTCACGAACCGGCCACACGCGAGTCCGGATATGCCGCGCATCGAGCGGGAGTGGAGCGACTGCTGGAAAGCTATCGCGCCATCCCACCCGGCGCCGTCGTCCGGCTGGCGAAGAAGACATCGAACTTGTTCCGGGCCAGGGCGGCACCCACCGCGCCCGGTCTCGACGTGTCCGGCCTCGGGCAGGTGATCGCGGTAGACCCGCAGGCCCGCACGGCCGACGTCGCGGGCATGACCACCTATGAGGACCTGGTGGCGGCCACCCTCCCCTACGGGCTGGCGCCGCTGGTGGTGCCCCAGCTCAAGACCATCACCCTGGGCGGAGCGGTGACCGGTCTCGGCATCGAATCCACCTCGTTCCGCAACGGGCTACCCCACGAATCCGTGCTGGAAATGGACATTTTGACCGGGGCCGGGGAGATCGTCACCGCGACGCCGACCGGCGAGCACGCCGACCTGTTCCACGGCTTCCCCAACTCCTACGGCACTCTCGGATACTCCGTCCGGCTGAAGATCGAACTCGAACCCGTCCTGCCGTTCGTGGAATTACGCCACGTGCGATTCCACGACCTGCGCGAACTGGAAGCCGAACTCGATCGGATCGTCGTCGAACGCCGCTTCCAGGACGAAGCTGTCGACTACATCGACGGCGTGGTGTTCAGCGCGAACGAGAGCTACCTGACCCTGGGTCGCCAGACCGACGAGCCCGGCCCGGTCAGCGACTACACCGGCATGGACATCTTCTACCGCTCCCTGCAGCACCCCGACGGCGTGATCCGGGACCGGCTGACCATCCACGATTACCTGTGGCGCTGGGACACCGACTGGTTCTGGTGCTCGCGCGCGTTCGGCGCGCAGAACCCGAAGATCCGCAGGCTCTGGCCGAAGTCGCGCCGCCGCAGCAGTTTCTACTGGAAACTGGTCGCGCTCGATCGCAAGTACCACATCGACGACCGCAGGCAGGCCCGCAAGGGCAACCCGCCGCAGGAACGCGTCGTACAGGATATCGAGGTGCCGGTCCAGCACACCGCCGACTTCGTCGAATGGTTCCTGCGGGAAATACCCATCGAGCCGATCTGGTTGTGCCCATTGCGCTTGCGTGCGCTCGACGACGCGCCGGCGACGGACGGTGCGCGTCCGTGGCCGCTGTATCCGCTCGAGCCACAGCGCACCTACGTCAATGTCGGATTCTGGTCGGCGGTGCCGACAGAGCGAGGTCAACCGGAAGGGGCGGCCAACCGCGCCATCGAGAAGATCGTGTCCGCGTTCGACGGACACAAGTCGCTCTACTCGGACTCCTACTACGACGAGGCCGAGTTCGCCGAGCTCTACGGCGGCGACACCTACACCGAACTGAAGACCCGTTACGACCCGGACCAACGACTGCTGAATCTGTATTCGAAGGCGGTGCAACGCAAGTGACGACATTCAAGGACCGATCCGAGGTATTGGCCGAGCTGGGCACCCGGCTCAACATCGCCGAGGTCGTCGAGAGCCTCGTAGACGGCGAAATCCCCGTCCGCCTGACCGCCTACGACGGCAGCGCGACCGGCCCGGAGGACGCGCCCTACGCGCTCGAGATCAAGACCCCACGCGGCATCAACTATTTGGCAGGCGCCCCCGGCGACCTCGGCATGGCGCGGGCCTATATCGCCGGCGACATGATCGCCGAGGGAGTGCATCCCGGCGACCCGTACGACATCTTGAAGGCCATGCAGGACATGAAGTTCCATCGTCCTTCGGCATTGTCGCTGGTCACCATCGCGCGCTCGCTGGGCTGGGAGCGGCTCAAGCCGATCGCGCCCCCGCCGCAGGAAACGCTGCCGCGCTGGCGCCGGATCGCACTGGAGGGCCTGCGCCACTCCAAGACTCGCGATGCCGAGGCGATCCACCACCACTACGACGTCTCCAACAAGTTCTACGAGTACGTCCTCGGCCCGTCGATGACCTACACCTGCGCGGTGTACGGCGACGAGGACTGGACGCTCGAGCAGGCACAGGAGAACAAGTACCGGCTGATCTTCGACAAGCTGCGCCTGAAGGAAGGCGACCGGCTGCTCGACATCGGCTGTGGCTGGGGCGGCATGGTCCGCTATGCGGCGCGCCGTGGCGTGAAGGTGATCGGGGCGACGCTGTCGGCCGAACAGGCCGCCTGGGCACAGCAGAAGATCGCCGAGGAAGGTCTCAGCGAGCTCGCCGAGGTCCGGCACAGCGACTACCGCGACATCCCCGAGGGCGAATTCGACGCGGTCTCCTCGATCGGCCTCACCGAGCACATCGGTGTGCACAACTACCCGTTCTACTTCGGCTACATCAAGGACAAGCTGCGGGTGGGCGGCCTGTTCCTCAACCACTGCATCACCCGCCACGACAACACCCGCACCACCAAGGCGGGCGATTTCATCGACCGCTACGTGTTCCCCGACGGGGAGCTGATCGGCTCCGGACGCATCATCTCCGATATCCAGAACGTCGGCCTCGAGGTGCTGCACGAGGAGAATCTGCGCGAGCACTACGCGCTGACGCTGCACGAGTGGTGCAAGAACCTGGTCGCCAATTGGGACGCGGCCGTCGCCGAGGTCGGCGAGGGCACCGCGAAGGTGTGGGGCCTGTACATGGCGGGATGCCGACTCGGCTTCCAGCGCAACGTGATCCAGCTGCACCATGTGCTCGGCGTGAAGCTCGACGCGAACGGCGCCTGGGACGTCCCGTTGCGCCCGTGGTGGCAGCCGTAGGTCGCTGATCGCGGCCCGGGCCACCGGGCCGCGATCAGACCAGTAGTTCGTCGAGGAAGTGACCGGGCAGGGCGCGCAGGATCGGATGATCCTGCCCGTCATGGGATTGCGTGCGCAGCACGTGGAGCAGGCCCACGACCCCCGGCCCCGCGTCCAGCAGCGGTCTGGTCCAGCCCAGTTCGGCGCAGGTGCGCAGGACCGGAAGCACCAGCCCGGTCGCCTCCCCGACCCATCCCGCCGACGCGAGACACTCCGCGAGCAGCAAGGTCGCGTCCAATTCCGCCCGGGGACGGCCCTGTTCGAGTGTTTTCGCGTAGATCACCCGCGCATGGCGGGCCGCGCGATCATCGGCACGCAGGCGCTGTTCGGCCAGTAGCCGCCGAATGTCGGCGATGGCCCGCGCCTCGGTGATCAGCGCGGCGGCGCCCTTCTTGCGCCGTGCGCCGTTACCGGAGCTGTCGGGGACGAAGGTGTCTTCGCCGGTGGGGAATCCGAGCCTGGCCCGCTCGGCCCGCACATGCGCGTCCAGGCGAGCCAAGCCGTTCTCCGCGGCCACTCGCGCGCCTTCGTCGAGGCGGGCCGAGGCGGTGTACTGATCGCCGAGCGCCGCCTTCACCCTGGCACCGACCACGAAAGTGGCGATCAGGAAGTCGACGGGACCGACCCGGGTAACCAGCTCGTGGCTCTCGTCGAGGAGCCGATCGGCCAGCGCCAGATCGCCACGGCGATACGCCACTTCGCCGAGCAGGGCCGCCGCGATCCGCGCGGCGTCCGAGCGCGGCCCCGCCTTGGTCCGCGCGGCCTCGTATGCCTGCTCGAAAGAGGTGGTAGCAGAGGCGATGTCGAGTTGCTCGTAGGCGGCGTCGCCCAGCGCGCACAGCCCGAACACCGGACCGAGTGGGTCCTTCGACTGGGTGTGATAGTCGGCGGCCCAATCCTGGAGCTCGGTCACCGCGCTGAAGTCGAACTCGCACAGCCGAACGAACGACATCAGATTCGCGGCGGTCGACACCGTCCAGGCGGGCAGGTCGCCGGGTTCGTCCAGAATGGGTACCAGACTGTCGGCTACCTCGGCGATGTCATCGTGGGCTACCCGGTCGGCAGCGTCCAGCACCGTTGCCACACACCGCTGTTCGGTCAGTTCCGGTTCGCCGGGCGAGCTGCGGGCCAGCAGATTCGAGAGCCGGCCGAGCGCGTTGCGGGCGGTCCCCGTCTGCTGCATGTTCATATTCGCCCTGGCCACCGCCATCAACAGCTTCGACCGTGAGGTCACCTGCTGCACAGGTAGTTTCGAGACGGTGCCGAGCAGGGTGGCGAGCCGGGATCCGTCGATCAGGTCCATGCCCCCGCTCTCGAGCAGGTCGGCGGCGAGTTTGAGATCGGTCGCGGCCAGCGCGTGATCCACCGACTTGCGCAGCAGTTGATGCTCGGCGTACCAGCGTGCGGCCTTGCGGTGCAGCGCTTTCGAGCGCCCGGGATGTTCGCGGTCGAGGCGGGCGCGCAGATGCTCGGCGAACAGCGGTTGCATGCGGTACCACTCCGGATCGTGCTGGATCCGATGCAGGAAGAGCTCACGCTGCTCGGCCTGCTCCAGCATCGCCGCACCATCGGAGACATCGGCGAGCACCCCGGCCAGCGACCCGTTCACCCGCTCGACCACCGAGATCGCCATCAGGAACTCCAGCTGCTCGGGCGCCAGCGCGTCGAGCACGTTCTCGGCCAGATACTCGCGCATCCCGTGCCCGCCCTCGGCGAGCGAGGCGAGCAACTGGGCCGGATCGGCCTTGTCGCGCAATGTGAGGCTCACCAGCTGGATCGCGGCGGGCCAGCCGTCGGTCGCGAGGTGGATCTGTTCGACCTGCTCGTCGGTGAGCGCGAAACCGTTGCGCTCCACCAGGATCTGCCGGGTCTCCGATTCGGTGAGCCGCAGCGCGGCCGCGTCCAGCTCCACCAGTTCGTCGCGCACCCGCAACCTGCTGATCGGCAGGCCGGACTGATCGCGGCTGGTGATGACGAACCGCACGTGGTGGCAGCCGTTGTCGAGCAGGGTCGCCATCGCGCGTTGCACGCCGGGATCGCGCACCCGGTGCCAGTCGTCCACCACGACGACCACCGGGCGCCCGCTCGCGTGGATCTCGTCGATCAGGGTGGCGATCACATAGGCGACCGCGTCGGCGGGCCGCTCCTCCAGCACCTGCTCGAGACCCGCGCCGACATCGGGGCGCACCCGGCGGATGGCCTCGATGAGGTGGGCGAGGAACCAGATCTCGCTGTCGTCGTCCTGGTCGACGCCCAGCCACGCCACCGGAATGTCGCGGGTGGCCAGGTCGGCGCGCCACTGCGTGGCGATGGTGCTCTTGCCGAAACCGGCGGGCGCGTGGATCAGGGCGAGTCGGCGCTCGCCGCCCGCACGCAGCACGTCGAGCAGGCGCTGGCGCGGGAAGGGTTCGCGCGCGGGCGTGGGTGGGCGGAATTTGGTGGCGGCGGTCGGCGGAAACGTGCCGGTCGTCGAACCCGGCATGGGCACCGAGGCACCTGCGGCCTGCAGGGTCAGCGGCCAGCTGCGGCGGCCGGTGACCGACTTCAGGACCTCCGGGGCGTCGTCGGTGGTCTCCTCGGAGTCGAGCAATGCCATTTCGTCGGGCATCTGGCCGTGCGCGCGCTGCACTTCGCGGAGCAGTTCGCCGAACTCGTAGGCCGAGGCCGGGCGGTCGGCGGGCTCGGGGGACATGGCCCGTTCGATCACTTCCGCCACGTCGCCGGGGATGTCCTGGGCACGCAGGTCGGGGACATGCTGAGTGGTGATGCGCAGGAATTGCGCGACCACCTTCTCCCCCGCCTGGCGTTCGAACGCGGCATGGCCGGTCAGCAGGGCGAACAGGGTCGCGCCGAGACCGTAGACATCAGACCGCACGGTCGGTTCAGTGCCCTTGAGCAATTCCGGCGCGGTGAACGCGGGCGAACCGGTGATCAAGCTGCTCGACGTCTGGAATCCGCCGGGGATGCGGGCGATGCCGAAATCGGTGAGTTGCGGTTCGCCATACCCACTGATCAGCACGTTCGCCGGTTTCACATCCCGGTGCAGGATGCCCGCCCGATGCGCCGATTCGATCGCCGCGGCCAGCTTCACCCCGGCGCGCAGAGTATCCGACCAGGTCAGCGGGCCACGATCGTGGATGAGGCGTTCGAGTGAACCGCGCGAGGCGTAGGGCATCACGATCAGCGGCAGCCCGGTCGCGGTCACGTCGACCTGCAGGATGTCGACGATATTCGGATGTCCGGACAGCCTGCCCATCGCCTGTTCCTCGCGCAGGAACCGTTCCCGGCTCTCCACATCGATCTCCGAGGACAGCACCTTCACCGCGACCACGCGATCCAGCGCCGGCTGCAATGCGCGGTACACCACGCCGAATCCGCCGCGCCCGATCTCCTTGGCCCCCGTGAGGCCCATGGCATCGAGTTCCGCGATCACGGCCTCGTCGGGCACTCCCGGCGCCACCGTCCGCTGCGTATTGAGCCCCACCGGCGCCGCCTCGGCCAGGCCGCGCCGCATACGCGTCTGCTCCGGATCCATGTGACCACCTCTCACCATCGGCGTCACCGGCGTTTCGGTCGGCATGCGGGGAGGTCACCGACATCACCGCACATATCCAAGCTAGCGCGATCCGGCGTCTATCGGGTGGAGATTCGACGCTGTGGCGGCAACGGTTGTCCGAAACCCGCGGTTCAGCGCACCGCGAGCGCGATCAGCTGAGTGCGCTGTTCGGACGCGAAGTTGTTGTCCGCGACCAGCACCAACGTGCGCTCACCCGAGGGCAGGCGCGGGCCCCAGGTCATTCCCTCGATGTTGTCGACGGCCTCGATCCCCAGATCGGCGAGGTCGGCGACGAGCCGCTTGGCCACCGGGCGAGCACCCGCGATCGGCGCGTCGAGCACAGTACTCGCGGCCGTGGTGTCGATCTCGAAGATCCGCACCCGATTCCCCACCCCCTTGGCGAAAGCCCGTTCGACCACCAGGAATCGGGTCGGATCGAAGCTGTCGTCGGCGAGGATCGCGGTCACGCCGTTGCTCGCCTGCCCGGCCTCCGGCCGCGACTCGGCGAACACCGGCTCCAGCGGGTACGCGTACTGCGCGAGCACCGGCCCGAACCTGGCCTGGACGGTGATCCGCGTCGTGGCCCCCGCCGTCGTGGTCGCGCCCGGACCGTCTTGGAGCAGCGGCCCCTCCATCGCGGTCACGAACAACGCCCCACCGGCCGCGAAGGTCGCCCCCTCGAGCGCCTGATTCTGCCGTGGCCCCGAATCAGCGCGCATCCGCTCGTTTTCCGGAATCGGCAGCTCCGCGACGAACCCGCCGTCCGCGCGAGCCACCCGTACCGAAGGATCGGCAAGCACCTCACCGACCCGCTCGCCCTCCTGTGTCCAGAAGTAGTCCCCCGTCCACGGATCAACCCGAATGTCCTCGGGATCCACCGATTTCGGCGGATACACGCCGCCGTCCGCCCGCAGCAGCGGCTTCGTGCCGGTGAAGCTCACGGGACCGATACCCGTCTCCCCCACTGGAATCCGAGCCGTGTACACCCTGGCGGGCCCCTTTTCCGACCGGTCATCGCTGATCAAGACGAATTCACCGGCGTCGGCGCGATAGTCGATGCCCGACAGCCCGCCGACCACCGTCTCCCCGAATTCGACGTCGTGCCCCACGACCTGTTCCCCCAGCACCCGCACGCCATCGACCGCGGCCCCCGCGTTTGGCACCGCGCCCCCCGCGACGACAATTCCCAGAACCGCTGCAGCCACCCGACGTCCCATGACCGACAAGCTATCCACCGCACCACACCCCCAGGTGAACACCACCCGAACTGTCGGTCGCCGCCCCACCACCTCGACGCAGCCGAAGTCCGAGCTGGACTCCTGGTTGGCCCCGACAACGGCGAACGCCCGCCACCTCGTTGAGGTGACGGGCGCCGACCCGGTGCGAAACCGGGAACTACCGACTTACTTGCGCAGCGAGGCCGGGACCTCGAAACGCGGGCCGAACTTCGCGGCCAGCTCGTCGGCGCGGGCCACGAAGGCCTCCTGGCCACCGGGGTAGCCGACGATGAACTGGTGCGAGCCACCCGACCAGGCCGGGAAGCCGATGCCGAAGATCGAGCCGATGTTCGCGTCGGCGGTGCTGGTGAGCACGCCTTCGTCGAAGCACTTCTGGGTCTCGATGGACTCGGCGAACATCATCCGGTCCTTGAGGTCCTGGAAGGTGACACCCTCCGGGAGCTCACGGCTCGAGCTGAAGATCTCGCGCAGCTCGTCCCACAGGCCGGTGGCCTTGCCGTCGACGTACTCGTAGAAGCCCGCGCCGCCCAGCTTGCCCTTGCGGTCGTACTTGTCGATCAGGGTGTTGAGGACCTCGGCGGTCTTCGCGGACGCGGCGTTGAGCTCACCACCGGCAGCGAGGATGGCCTCGGAGGTCTCCTTGTAGATCTTCTGCATGGTGGTGAAGTTCAGCTCGTCGCTGAGCTTCAGCGGCGCAGCCGGGTAGCCCGCCTGCAGACCGGCCTGCTCGACGGTGGCCGGGTCGACACCCTCGGCGACCATGGAGATGGCCTCGTTGATGAAGGTACCGATCACGCGCGAGGTGAAGAAGCCACGGCTGTCGTTGACGACGATCGGGGTCTTCTTGATGGCGAGGGTGTAGTCGTACACGCGGGCCAGCGCCTCGTCGGAGGTCTTCTCGCCCTTGATGATCTCCACCAGCGGCATCTTGTCCACGGGGGAGAAGAAGTGGATACCGATGAAGTCCTCGGAGCGCTTCACACCGTCGGCCAGCAGGGTGATCGGCAGGGTCGAGGTGTTCGAGCCGAGCAGGGCATCGGCGTCGACGATGTCCTCGATCTCCTGGAAGACCTTGTTCTTGAGGTCCGGGTTCTCGAACACGGCCTCGATCACGAAGTCGACGCCCTTGAAGTCGGCGGCGTCCGCGGTCGGGGTGATGCGAGCCAGCAGCGCGTCGGACTTCTCCTGGGTGGTCTTGCCACGCGAGAGAGCCTTGGCCTCGATGGCCTCGGCGTAGCCCTTGCCCTTGACGGCGTTGGCGAGCTCGACGTCCTTGAGGACGACGTCGTAGCCGGCCTTGGCGGAGACGTAGGCGATGCCCGCGCCCATCATGCCGGCGCCGACGACACCGATCTTCTTGATCTCACGCTTGGGCACATCCTCGACGGACGGACGCGAGCCGCCACCGTTGATGTGGTTGAGGTCGAAGAAGAACGCCTGGATCATGTTCTTCGCGACCGGACCGGTCAGCAGGCTCGTGAAGTAACGGCCCTCGATGGTCAGCGCGTTGTCGATGTCGACCTGCGCACCCTCGACCGCCGCGGCCATGATGGCGCGCGGGGCGGGCATGTTGGTGCCCTTGATCTGCTTGCGCAGGTTGGCCGGGAAGGCGGGCAGGTTCGCCGCGAAGGCCGGGGTGGACGGGGTGCCGCCGGGGATCCGGTAGCCCTTCTTGTCCCACGGCTGCGCGGCCTCGGGGTTGGCCGCGATCCACACCTTGGCGGCGGGGATCAGTTCCTCGACCGTGGCGACGACCTCGTCGATCAGGCCGATTTCCTTGGCCTTGGTCACGCGGTGACGCTGACCCTGCAGCAGCACCTGCATCAGCGCGTTCTGCAGGCCGAGCATGCGCACGGTGCGGGTCACGCCGCCGCCACCGGGCAGCAGGCCCAGGGAGACCTCGGGCAGGCCGATGGCCGAACCCTTGACGTCGGCCGCGATGCGGTAGTGGGTGGCCAGCGCGATCTCCAGGCCGCCACCGAGGGCAGCGCCGTTGATGGCGGCGACGACCGGCTTGCCGAGCTGCTCGAGGCGACGCAGCGGGGCCTTCACGTCGGTGACCATCTTGACGACCTCGGCCGCGTTGTCCGGGCCGACCTTCATCATGTTCTTCAGGTCGCCGCCGGCGAAGAAGGT
>NZ_JBHWZY010000040.1:0-16412 GCF_042727815.1 Nocardia sp. NPDC060220 | reverse complement strand
GGCAGTACGGCTGCGCCACCGCGGGCCCGGCGCGATGTCGTGGGCCTCGTCAGCGAGAACCCTCCACCCGCGCTAGGCCGGTGCCTGTCAGCTGCCGTGCGCACCATCGGCGAGCGCCTGCCGCAGATCCTTGCGGCTGGTCTTGCCGACGCCGGTTTCCGGGAATTCGTCGACGACCACGACCGTGTCGGGCATCTTCCACGCCGCCACGCCGCGCGAGCGGACGAACTTGCGCACCGAGATCAGCGTGGGCCGCTGCGCCGGGTCGATCGGCTGAACGAACGCGCAAATCCGTTGACCCAGCACAGGATCCGGCGTGCCGACGATGACAGCGTCGCGAACCGCGGGATGTTCGAGCAGGTGCGCCTCGAGCTCTTCGGCCGATACCTTCTCGCCGCCCCGGTTCACCCAGTCGCCCGCGCGGCCCGCGACCACGAGATTGCCGTCCGGGCGCACGGACACGATGTCGCCGGTGCGGTACCAGCCGTCGGCGGTGAAGCTGCGGGCATCGGCGTCGGGATTGTCGTAGTAGCCGCGAATGGTGTACGGGCCCTGCGTGATCAGGTTGCCGGTGGACCCCGGCGCCACCTCGGCGCCGTTGTCGTCGACGACGGCGAGCTGGTCGTACTCCGACATCGGCCGACCCTGCGTGCTGACCACCACGTCGATCGGGTCGTCGAGCCGCGTGTAGCAGACCAGCCCCTCGGCCATGCCGAACACCTGCTGCAGGGTCACACCGAGCGCGGGACCGATCCGGCGGGCGAGCTCGTCCTGACACCGCGCCCCACCCACCTGGAGTACCCGCAGACTGGACAGATCCGCGGTCTCGCCTGCCTCGGCGCGCTCGGTCCACAGCCGCGCCAGCGGGGGGACCAGACCCGTGATGGTGACGCCGAATCGCTCGATCAGCGGAAAGGCCGTCGCCGGAGTCGGATCCGGCGTCATCGCCACCGCACCACCCGCCCACAGCGCACCGAGGATGCCCGGCGAACTCATCGGGAAGTTGTGTGCGACCGGCAGCGTCGCGAGATAGACAGTGGCGCTGTCGAGCTCACAGATCTCGGCGCTGCGGCGCACGCTGTACAGGTAGTCGTCGTGGGTACGCGCGATGAGCTTCGGGATACCCGTACTCCCGCCGGACAGTTGCAGGAACGCCACATCGCTCGGCGACGGGCCCGCCAATTCGGTAGGGGTGTCCCGGAATTCGTCGATATCGTGCGCGTCACCGGGCAGCGACGGACAGTCGACCAGCACCAGGTGGCGCAGACTCTCGACCTCGCCGCGCACCTCGGCGGCCAGCGCCGCGTAGTCGAAACGCTGGTGCGTGCCGCAGGTGATCATGGCCTTCGCCCCGGCGGCCTCGGCGATCGGCACCAGCTCGGCCTTGCGATGGGCGGGCAGACAGAACACCGGCAGCGCACCGAGCTTGAACAGCGCGAAGATCGCCTCGACGAATTCCGCGCGGTTGGGCAGCTGCACCAGCACCCGGTCACCGGGCGCGATGCCGAGGCGGGCCAAACCGGTGGCGAGCGAGCGGGAACGATGCTCGAGTTCGGCGTAGGTCCAGCTGTTCGCGTCGTCCAGGACCGCGATCCGGTCCGGCGCCGCGACCGCGCGCGCGGTGAGCACGTCGCCGAATGTCTCACCGGTCCAACAGTTCTGCTCTCGATATCGTTGTGCCAGCTCAGCGGGCCACGGAGTGAATCCGGGGAGCACGGGATCGGTCAAGTCGAGCACCTCTTTCCAGCGGATCTTCGAAGTTCCTCGCCGGAAGCTGTAAGGGAAGCTAACCAACCGACGATGAAATCAGGTTAGGCTAACCTCATGCATAGTGGTGAGTCCAGAGGGCGAATCGTCGTCGTGACCGGCGCCGCCGGGGGAATCGGCGCCGCGGTCGCCGCCCGTTTCGCCGGCGAAGCGGGAGTTCTCTCGCTGTGGGACCGCGACCCCGCCGTCCACAAGGTCGCCGCCGAACTCACGGCACGATCCGCTCATGGCGTCGAACTGGATATCAGCGACGGCGCCGAAGTACAGGCCGCCTTCGACCGTCTCACCACGGAATTCGGAACACCTGATGTCGTCGTGCACGCGGCCGGGCTCATGGTCGGCGGCTCCGCACTCGAACTCGACCCACAGGAGTGGGCACGCTGCCTGACCGTCAACGCCACCGGCACGATGCTGATCACCCAGCGCGCAGCCGCCGAGATGGTCCGCGCCGGTCGTGGCGCGATCGTGGTCGTCTCCTCGAACGCGGCCGCCACGCCACGCGTCGCCATGGCCGCCTACGGCGCCGCCAAGGCCGCCGCCACCGCGTTCACCCGCTCGCTGGCCCTGCAAGTCGCACCGCTCGGCGTGCGGGTGAACCTGGTCTCGCCCGGTTCCACCGATACCCCGATGCTGCGTGAGATGTTCGGCGGCACCGTCGACGACGCGGCCGAGCATGCGCTGCTCGACGGCGATCCGAGTGTCTACCGCCTCGGAATTCCGTTGCGCCGCATCGCCACTCCCGCCGATATCGCGGGCTCAGTCCACTTCCTGGCGTCCGAGGACGCCCGCCACATCACGATGCACGACCTGCGGGTCGACGGTGGCGCAACGCTCGACATGTGACCGAGAGGAATGATCACCATCAGTACCGACAGCTCAGACCCCGCTTTCCTGCTGTCCCGTCCGCAGCGGACCGTGTCCGCCACCGCGGGCGGGACCGTCTTCCGCTCGGCACACGACGCGATCACCGCGCTGCGCAGTGGCCGGATCAGCCACATCGTCGGCGCGCTACCGTTCACCCCCGGCGCTCCGACCGCGCTGTGGGCGCCGGATTCGGTGACGATCACCGAGGCGCCGCACCAACCCGGTTCGCGGGCGCTGCCCCGCTTCGAACTCGATGCCGCGCTGCCCGCGCCGGAGGAACACCGCCAGCGCGTCGCCACCGCAGTCGAACTGCTCGGCAATCCCGCGCATCCGTTGCGAAAGGTGGTGCTGGCCCGCGCTGTTCGCGCTCGGACGACGAAACCTGTTCGAGCACCGGATATCCTGGACCTGATGGTCGCCTCGGACCCGATGTCCAACGGGTTCCTGGTCGACCTCTCCGCCGCGGGCGGACGCTATCCCGGCCGACACCTGGTCGGCTCCAGCCCCGAGATCCTGGTACGCCGCAACGGAAGTCAGGTCCTGAGCCACCCGCTGGCAGGCTCGGCCCGGCGAATCCTCGACGACAGCGGCGCCGACCGCACCGCCGCCGACGCACTGCTCGCCTCCACCAAAGACCATGCCGAGCACCGCTTCGTGACCGACCAGGTTTCCGCCGTGCTGCGTGACCGGTGCGCCGAAGTACAGACTCCCGCACCGGAACTCACGGCGACACCGGCGATGTGGCATCTGGGCACGCCGATCACCGCGACAGTCCCGCTCGCCGGACCGTCGGCGCTGGAGCTGGCAGTTGCACTGCACCCGACCCCCGCGATCTGCGGCACGCCCACCGCGGCTGCCGCCCGCGTGATCGCCGAACTCGAGGGCGAACGCGGCTTCTACGCCGGTGCGGTCGGCTGGTGCGACGCCGACGGCAACGGTGAGTGGATGGTGAGCATCCGCTGTGCCGAGCTGTCCGCCGACGGCACCACCCTGCTCGCGCACGCGGGCGGCGGGATCGTCGCCGCCTCCGACCCTGCCGCCGAATTGGCCGAGACCACCGGCAAATTCCAGCGCATCCTCGGGCCGCTCGGTATCGCCGACCTGCCCGTCACCGTCGGCTGACCCCGCCGACCCAACGCTCAACGGAGACTCCCCATGCCCATTCCCCCGATCGCGCCCTATCCGATGCCGACCGCGGACGAGTTCACCGCCGACCAGGTCGACTGGACCGCCGAGGCCGGCCGCAGCGCACTGCTGATCCACGACATGCAGCAGTACTTCCTCGACGCCTACGACCTCTACCGCGATCCCGCGCGCACCCTCATCGCCAACATCGCCACCCTGCGCGATCACTGCCACCGGTTCGACATCCCGGTCATCTACACGATGCAACCCGGCGACCAGCATCCGTCACGGCGCGGGATACTCGCCGACTTCTGGGGCACCGGCATGTCCGAGGGCGCCGATACCGAGGTGATCAACGCCATCGCCCCCGACCCACAGGACATCCAGGTCACCAAGTGGCGCTACTCCGCCTTCCAACGCACCGATCTGCGTGAGCTACTCGGCTACTACGGTCGCGATCAGCTCCTCATCACCGGCGTCTACACCCACATGGGCTGCATGCTCAGTGCCGCGGAGGCGTTCATGGGCGACGTGCGCCCCTTCCTCGTCCACGATGCCACCGCCGACTTCAGCCGCGACGACCACATCATGGCGCTGAACTACGTCGCTCGCCGTTGCGGTGCCGTCACCAGCACCGACGAGCTGATCCGTCAGCTCGACACCACGAAGGTGGAATCCACCGAACGCCGATCCGCCTGATCGGTACCGACCAGGGGGCCCTGCCGTTGCGATGAACGGCAGGGCCTTTTGCCCGCCGAGTCACCCCTGAACCTGCCCCGAAGAAGAAGGAACACCGTTCATGTCAGTTCATCGAATGACGGCGCGCATGCGTGCCGCCGTCGCGCTCCTGATCGTCGCGGTGGCCGCGACGGCAGCGGGCTGCGGCAGCTCCACTGCCGACCAGGCCGCCGGCACCGGCACTCGCCAGGTGGAAACCGCCAAGGGCCTCGTCACCGTGCCCGCCGACCCGCAGCGCATCGTGGTCCTCAACGGCGCTCTCGCCGGATACCTCTTCGACCTGGATGCCAAGGTGAAAGCCGCGGATCCGCGCATTCTGGGCATCACGCTGAAGCCCGGCGAGTTCCCCCCGTCCTGGGCGGCGGATGCCGCGGAACAGGGCACCGAGGCGGTGCCCTCCGGTGACGACCTGAACCTGGAGTTCATCGCCGCCCAGCGGCCGGACCTGATCATCGGCGGCGGGCCCGGATACCCCGGCATGCAGTCGATCAAGAACTACGACAAGCTCACGGCCGTCGCGCCCACCGCGCTCGTACCCTCCGACGCCGCCAACTGGCAGGACCAGTTGAAGTCGGTGGCCCACATCGTGAACCGCCCCGACAAGGTGGACAGCATGATCACCACCTACGACGACAAGGTCGCGAAGGTGAAGTCCGGCATGAAGCTGCCACAGGGCGCGACGGCCGTGATGCAGTCCCAATCGGACGGCAAGCCCATCCTGCTGGCCCCCAACACCCCGCTGGCCACACTGCTCGCCGAGGTCGGATTCACCATCGACGACAAGATCGAAGCGAAGGCGGGCAACCCGCCCCGGCCCGCGGCAGCCGACTGGGTGACCTTCAGCCCCGAACTACTGAGCACTGTCGTCGACGCGCCGGTGCTGTTCGTGATCTCGGTCGACAACGGCCGCGATATCGCCCAGCTGAAGGCAGATCCGGCGCTCGCGATACTGCCTGCCTTCCAGAAGAGTCAGGTCTACGAGCTGCCCGCGGACAGCAAACGGCCGGACTACCGGGTTGCCATGGCGACCCTCGACCTGTTGGCTGAGCGCTTCAAGTGAGACAGCTGTCGGCGGCCGGCCGACCTAGCGCGCCGACGAAGCCCAGGGCTCGGTGGCCAGCACCGTCTGGTCGTCGACGCGATCACCTGCCTGCTCGGCAGAGTGGGTGATCGAAGTCGGGATCTTGGGAAACGCGTGGGCATGGTGGCGCCCGATCCAGGTGAGCAGCTCCTCACGGACCGCGCAGCGCAGGGTCCACGCGTCGTCGGCATCGGCGGCCGACATCGTCGCGCGGACGACGATGTCGGTCGGCGTGCTGTCGGTTACCAGCAGATTCCAGTTGCGGCCGTCCCATTCCCGGCACTCGCGCAGGTAGGTGTGCAGATGCTCGCGCAGCGCGGGTACCGGGGTGCTGTGGTCGAGGTGCAGCAGCACTGTGCCGGTGACCTGCGAGCCGCCCCGCGACCAGTTCTCGTAGGGTTGGCTGTTGAAGTAGGACACCGGCATGGTGAGCCTGCGGTCGTCCCAGATCCGCACGGTCAGGAAGGCCAGGGTGATCTCCTCGACAGTTCCCCACTCCCCTTCCACGACAACGGTATCGCCGATCTTGACCGAGTCGCCGAAGGCGATCTGCAACCCGGCCATGAGATTGCTCAACGTCGACTGGGCGGCGACACCGACGATGATGCCGATCACGCCCGCCGAGGCCAGCATCGACGTGCCGAGGGTCCGCAGACTCGGGAACAGCAACAGGATGGCCACCGCGGCGGTGGTGACCACCAGCACCGAAGTGACGATGCGACGCACCAGTCCGAGCTGGGTGCGCAACTGGCGCACGCGCGAAACCTCGCTGGCGCGTTGGGCATAGCGGCCCAGCAGGCTTTCGGCCACCACATCGGTGGCCCGGATGACCAACCACACCGCGGCGATGATGGCCGCCGTCGCCAGGAAGCTCCGGATCACCACGTCCTGGCGCAGGTCGAGCTCGGCGAGCGGATAGACCGCGTGCAAGGTGACCGTCCCGAGCAGAATCTGCAGCGGCAGTTGCAGTCGCCGCAGCGATGGCAGATGGACACTGGGACTGCGGCGCGCCGCGTAGCGCAGCACACGCTCTACCAGCAAACCCACCGAGACCGTGATCGCCGCCGTAGCGAGCAGCACGATGATCGGCCGTAATATCTCCTCCACGAGATCGAACTCCTCCCGTTGTCGGCTTGCCTCAGCTGCGGCATACCCACACCCACCGGCCACAGACATGACCGTCTGATTGCGAGTCGTGGAGTCGGCACAACAACAAGAGGCACCGCTGTTCGGCGCGAACAGCGGAGCCTCTTGCGGTTGTCTTCGGCTGTCTTACAGCGCTTTCAGTTCCTCGGTGACCGCACCGACGGACTTCTTCGCATCACCGAACAGCATCGAGGTGTGGTCGGCGTAGAACAGCGGGTTGTCGATACCGGCGAAGCCGGAGTTCATCGAGCGCTTGAGCACGATGACGCTCTTGGCCTGGTCGACATTGAGCACCGGCATGCCGTAGATCGGGCTCGACTTGTCGTCGCGGGCCGCCGGGTTGGTGACGTCGTTGGCGCCGATGACCAGGACCACATCGGTACGGTTGAACTCACCGTTGATGTCGTCCATTTCCTTCATCGCGTCGTAGGACACCTCGGCCTCGGCCAGCAGCACGTTCATGTGACCGGGCATGCGACCGGCGACCGGGTGGATCGCATACTTGACCTCGACACCCTTGCCCTCGAGCAGCAGCGCCATCTCCTTGACCGCGTGCTGGGCCTGGGCCACGGCCATACCGTAGCCCGGGACCACGATCACCTGGTTGGCGTAGGCCATCTGGATCGCGGCGTCGGCGGCGGAGGTGGCCTTCGCCGTCTTGGCCTCACCGTCACCCGAACCCGCGACCGCGCCGCCGCCACCGAAGCCACCGGCCACGATCGCGGGGATGGAGCGGTTCATGGCCTTGGCCATCAGGTTGGTGAGGATGGTGCCCGAGGCGCCGACGATCATGCCCGCGACGATCATCGCGGTGTTGTTCAGCGCCAGACCCGCGGCCGCGGCCGACAGACCGGTCAGGGCGTTGAGCAGCGAGATCACGACCGGCATGTCCGCGCCACCGATGGGCAGCACGACCATCAGGCCGAGCACACCGGCGAGCACGAGCAGGCCGATCATCCACAGCTGCGAGACGCCACCGTTGTCGGCGCCGAGGCCGATCACGACGGCGCACACGATCGCGCCGACGAGCAGGATCAGGTTCAGCGGCTGCTGCAGGCGACCGACGCTGATCGGCTTGCCGGACAGCAGTTCCTGCAGCTTGGCGAAGGCGATGATCGAGCCCCAGAAGGAGATCGAGCCGATCACCGCGGCGAACAGCGAACCGATGATGATGTGGATGGTCGGTTCCTCGTGCAGCTGCGAAAAGCCCGCGCTATCGACGAATTCGGCCCACGCGATCAACGCGACCGTGCCACCACCGACGCCGTTGAACGCCGCGACCAGCTGCGGCATCTCGGTCATCTTGGTGCGGATGGCGGGCGGAACACCCAGTGCCACACCGACGATCAGGCCGGCAGCGATGAGGATCCAGTTGAGCAGGGCGGCGTGGCGCACCGAGATCAAGGTGGCGAGGACCGCGATACCCATACCGACAGCGGCGATCTGGTTGCCGCGGACCGCGGTCTTCGGGCCGGTCAGGCCCATCAGGCCGTAGATGAACATGGAGAAGGCCACGATGTAGAGGCCGTTGACCAGGTAGGTCATGTTGTCGACTGCGTGCATCACTCGGCCGCCTTCTTCTTACCCTTGAACATGCCGAGCATGCGGTCGGTGACCACGAAGCCACCGATGACGTTCAGTGTTCCGAACACCACCGCGACGAACAGGATCACCTGTACGAGCAGCGAGGGGTCCTTCACATTGCCCAGGGTCACCAGTGCACCGAGCACGACGATGCCGTGAATGGCGTTGGTGCCCGACATCAGCGGGGTGTGCAGGGTGTTGGGGACCTTCGAGATCACCGCGAAGCCGACGAAGCCGGACAGCACGAGGATCGCGATATTGGCGAGCAGTTCGGTGTACATCAGGCTTCCACCTCACGGGTGACGCAGGAATCCGCCAGGACCTGATCCTCGAAGTCGGGGGCGAGCTTGCCGTCGACCAGCATCAGTTCCAGCAGCGCCGAAATGTTCTTCGAGTACAACTCGGAAGCGTGCTCGGGCATCGTGGCGGGCAGGTTCAGCGGCGAGGCGATGGTCACCTCGTGCTTGACCACGACCTCGCCGGGCTCGGTGAGCTCACAGTTGCCACCGGTCTCCCCGGCCAGGTCGATGATCACGCTGCCGGGCTTCATGCCCTCGACAGCGGCCGCGGTGACCAGGCGGGGTGCGGGGCGACCCGGCACCAGCGCGGTGGTGATGACGACGTCGAAGCCCTTGATGGCGTCTTCGAGCGCCTGCTGCTGCTGAGCCTTCTCCTCGTCGGTGAGTTCGCGGGCGTACCCACCCTCACCGGCGGCGTCGATCCCGAGATCCAGCCACTGCGCACCGACCGAGCGCACCTGATCGGCGACCTCGGGACGCACGTCGTAACCGGTGGTCCGCCCGCCGAGACGCTTGGCCGTGGCCAGCGCCTGCAGACCGGCAACACCCACACCGAGCACCAGCACGGTGGCCGGCTTCACGGTGCCCGCGGCGGTGGTGAGCATCGGGAAGAACCGGGTCGACTCCGACGCGGCGAGCAGCACGGCCTTGTACCCGGCCACGTTCGCCTGCGAGGACAGGGCATCCATCACCTGGGCGCGCGAGATACGCGGAATCGCCTCGACGGCGAACGCCTGCACACCGGCGGAGCGCAGCGCGCCGATCTGATTCTCGGCATTGCGCGGCGCCAGGAAACCGATCAGGGTCTGCCCGGAGGACAGCTTGCCCACCTCGGCATCACTGGGCGGGGCGACCTTGACGACGACCTCGGCCGACCATGGGTCACCGATGGTCGCGCCTGCCTCTACATAGGCAGCGTCGGGAATGAGAGCGCCGAGGCCGGCACCGGCTTCCACGATCACCTCGACACCCTGCTTGGACAGGGCGGGGATGATCTTGGGCACCAATGCGACTCGCCGCTCACCCGGGCCGGACTCGCGAACGACTCCGACACGCGCTCCGCGCGGCGAACCCTCGCCCACGTTTTGCGTTGTCTCCACTAGTCAGACTTCCTTTTCGTGCTGGCTTCGAGCCTGGGAACAACGGGGCGCCGAAGTTACCTGTGAGTAAGTTCGACTGAAATCCTGGCAACTGTACTCGGCTCGCGGTGAGCCTAGCGGAGATGCCCGTCACAACGGAGAACTGGACTGACGACCACAAAACGGACACCGCGGCCCTCGTCAGCAGTGACAACCAGCTCCCGGCCCGGCGGACACCGGCCGGTGCCCACACCGAGATTCGTCACCGCAGGTGGGGACATGCAAGAGCGCACATCCACGTCGGTTACTTACCTCGACGTCCGGCTCCAGGCCGGGCACCCGCGTATCCGACGAGACGTGATGCGCGTCATGGTAGCGACCGGTTCGGGCTGTTGCGCGACCCAGATCACACCGTAGGGTCGAGGCCGTGAACGACTGCGCCTTCTGTCGGATCGTGGCGGGTGCCGCACCGGCAACCATGGTCTACTCCGATGACGCGGTCTGCGCGTTCCTCGACATCCGTCCCATCACCCGTGGCCATACCCTGATCGTTCCCAAGGTCCACGCGACCGAACTCGACGATCTCGACCCCGACCTCGGCGCCCGGATCTTCCGCACCGGCCACCGTCTGGCCCGTGCCCTGCGCCTGAGCGGGCTCGCGAGCGACGGTGCCAACCTCATCCTCAACGACGGCACCGCCGCGTTCCAGACCGTCGGCCACGTCCACCTGCACGTGGTCCCACGCAAGCACGGTGACAAACTCACCTTCGCCAAGGGTTTCCTCTTGCGTCGCCCGCACGAACCGAATTCGACCGCAGCGGCGATCCGCGCCGGCCTCACCGCGCTCGACCAGAGCGAAGCAGAAGGAGCACAGGGATGATCGAGACGCCGGGGCGCGAACAACTCACCGACCTGCTCGCCGAGCAGTGGGAAGCCATCGCGCTGCTGGTCACCGACCTCGACGAAAAGGCCTGGCGCCGAACGTCTCCGCTGCCCGGCTGGACCCTGTTCGACGTGGTCGCGCACGTGATCGGCACCGAGTCGTGGTTACTCGGCGAGACACCGCCGCCGCACGATCCCCTGCGTCCCAAGACCGACGTGCGAACCCTGCCGCATGTGCGCAACGAAGTGGCCGTGCTCAACGAGATCTGGGTCGACCGGTTGCGCCCACTCTCCGGCAAACGGCTGCTCGCGCTGTTCGACGAGACCACCGAACGTCGCCGGGCGGCACTGGCCGCCATGGACGACGACGCCTGGCAGGCGCCGACCGTCTCACCGGTGGGTCAGGTCCCCTACGGGCGGTTCATGCGGGTGCGGCTGTTCGATTGCTGGATGCACGAACTCGACCTCGCCGACGGGATCGGGCGCAGCGTGCCCGAGGGTGGCGCGCGGGCCGAGGCCGCGTTCACCGAACTGACCCTCGGTCTCGGCCGTGCGGTGGTGAAAGGCGCCAAGGCGCCGGATGGTTCGCTGATCACACTGGACCTGACCGGTCCGGTGACCCGGCAGGTACACCTGTCGGTCGCCGGTGGGCGCGGGTCGGTTCTCGACGAGGTTTCCGACGAGCCGACCACCGTGATCCGCGTGGACTCCGGGCTTTTCGCGCGACTGCGCGGCGGGCGCACCACCGCCGACCGGCACCCCGGCGAAGTCGTCGTCGAGGGTGATACCGCGCTCGGTGAGCGGCTCGTACAGAATCTGGCGTTCACTATCTGATGCGACTCTTCCTGGCGTCGTACAGATTCGGCGGTTTCGCCGATCGGCTCGTCGGGCTCGTCGGCGCGCCGGGACGCGTCGCGGTGATTCCGAACGCGTGTGACGCGTGGCCCGATGCCTGGTCGGCGGCGGTGACGAGTGATGTGAAACCGCTGGAGCAACAGGGCTATTCGCCGGACGTGCTGGATCTGCGCGAGTACGCCGGGCAACCGGAGCGGCTGGAACGGCACCTGCGCGGGTTCCCGATGGTCTGGGTGCGCGGCGGCAACACGTTCGTTCTGCGCGCCCAATTCGCCCGCAGCGGAGCCGATTTCGTGCTGCCCGCGTTGTTGCGCGAGGACGCGCTGGTCTACGCGGGCTACAGCGCGGGCGCGTGCCTGCTCGGACCCGACCTGCACGGGCTGGAAACCATGGACGACCCCGCCGAGGTACTACCCACCACCGGCATCGAACCACGGTGGGACGGACTGGGTTTGGTCGAACGCCGTCTGGTCGTCCACCTGGACTCCCCCACCGACCCGGATGGCGACTCCGTCGCGATGCTGGCCCACTGCGTCGCCCAGGGCATCCCGCACTGGGCGCTCACCGACGACGACGTCGTCCTCGTCGACGGCGATCGCACCGAGGTGCTCCGGGGTTGACGCCGCCGGCACACCGACGCGCGATCACGCGGCGGTCGTCGCCGTCACCGCCGACCGACGGCGGAAGACGAGCCAGCGCATCGCGCAGTACATGTACACGGCCTCACAACCGCCCGCGAGCAACCTGGCCAGGTGATACTCCAGGCCGAGCGCGGTGAGACCCGAGCCGACGCCGAGGATGAACGCCAGGTAGTTCACCACGACCACCACCACATACACGGCGGCTTGCTTGCCCATCGGCGCGTGGGAGTGGAAGTTGAAGGTGCGATTGAGCAGGAAGCTCAGCCCGAACGCCACGATGTAGGCGAGGGTGATCGACAGCCAGACGGGCAAGCCGAAACCGCCGTGCAGCAGTGTGAGCAACAGCAGGTCGACACCGAAGGTGAAGCTGTTGATCAGCGCGAAGCCGAGGAACGTCGCGGGCACATACCGGTCGAGCCCCCACGGCAGCCGGGCGACGACCGCCGCACACCAACGGGTGAACCGGTCGGCCACCGATTCGGTGACACTCGCCTGATGCTGCACGCGGCCAGCCTGCCAGCGGCAGATGAAGTCAGGGTGAGCAACCGGCAAACGGGGTGGGCCGAGCGGCTAGCGGCTGACCGCCGCGATCGGGCGAGTATCGAACGAGGCCCACGCGGCGAGGCAGCGACGGCGGGTGAGCTCGTCGGCCTCGGCGAGCAGTGCGTCACGCAGCAACGCGGGGTCGGCTGCCCAGCGTGCGGCGATCTCGGCCAGCGCACGGACATCGAACATCCCGGTCGACTCCAGCGCGGACAGCCATTCGTGATGTGCGCCGGTGTGCACACGACGCATCACCTCGGTGTCGATGCCCGCGTCGGCGAACTCCGCGGCCAGCAGAGCACCCACCAGCTCGCCGCGGTCCTGCGGTTCCTTCATCATCGCCAGTCCTCCCTACGAAAAGCGGTGCGGCGCAACAACGTCGCATGATCGATGCGCGCGGCGCGCACCCGTGGAGCAGAACTCGAAACACGCTGGGCGGCGAGGCGATTCACCGTCGAACACACCCTGTCAGGGCATTGTGACGGATTGGACGGCGTATATACCAACGGGGCGCGCCAGATCACATCGATGCGCGGATTTCCTTGTTCGGGCCCACATCACATCCGGTCGATCACCAGGCATTCTTCTGCCCCGGCGTGGTTCACCTGCGCGCCCGGTGCGCGATCGACCAGGACGAACTGCCCGCGACGGACGGGGTGCGCGGGTTAGCGTGAACAGGTGGACGAGCGCAGCGGTGACCTCGATTCGTTGATTTCGGCGTTGCCGGACGGGGCGGTCGTCATCGACCCCGATCTGCTGGCGGGCTACCGACAGGACTGGGCGCGCGATCCCGACGCCGGCACGCCGCTGGCGGTGGTGCGGGCGCGCGGTACCGCCGATGTCGCCGCCACGCTGCGGTGGGCGCACGCGAACAAGGTCCCGGTGGTGCCGCGCGGGGCCGGGACCGGCCTGTCCGGTGGGGCGACCGCGGTGGACGGCGGAATCGTGCTCAGCACCGAGCTGATGCGGGAGATCAGCGTCGACGCGGTGACCCGGATCGCGGTGGCGCAACCCGGACTGCTCAACGCCGAGGTGAAGCGGGCTGTCGCCGCGGAGGGGCTGTGGTATCCGCCGGACCCGTCCTCGTTCGAGATCTGCTCGATCGGCGGCAACGCGGCGACCAACGCGGGCGGGCTGTGCTGCGTGAAGTACGGCGTGACCACCGACTATGTGCTCGGGATGGAAGTGGTGCTGGCCGACGGGACCGTGGTGCGGCTCGGCGGGCCGCGACTCAAGGACTCGGCCGGGTTGTCGCTGACGAAACTGTTCGTCGGGAGCGAGGGCACGCTCGGCGTGATCACCGAACTCACCCTGCGCCTGTTGCCCGCACAGCCTCCGCAGTCGACCGTCGTGGCCAGTTTCGGCTCGCTCACCGCGGCGACCGACGCGATCCTGGCGATCACCTCGACCCTGCGCCCGGCCATGCTCGAATTCATGGACACCGTCGCGATCAACGCCGTCGAGGACGAGATGCGGATGGGGTTGGACCGCACCGCCGCCGCGCTGCTGGTCGCCCGCTCCGACGCCCCCGGCGAATTCGCCGCGCACGAAGCGCAAGTGATGGTGGGCCTGTGCGAGAAGGCCGGTGCGACGGAGGTTTTCCATACCGCCGATGCCACCGAAGGTGAGGCCTTCACCGCCGCACGACGATTCGCGATTCCCGCCGTGGAGAAGATCGGGCCGCTGCTGCTCGAAGACGTCGGTGTGCCGTTGCCCCGGCTCGGCGACCTGATCGCCGGCGTCACCGCCATCGGCGAACGCAACGACGTGCTCGTCTCGCTCATCGCGCACGCGGGCGACGGCAACACCCACCCGCTGATCGTGCACGACCCCACCGACCCCGACAACACCGCACGCGCCCACCGCGCCTTCGGCGAGATCATGGACCTGGCCATCGCCCTCGGCGGCACCATCACCGGCGAACACGGCGTCGGCCGCTTGAAAAAGGCCTGGCTGCCCGACCAGGTGGGCCCCGACGTCATGGCCCTGACCCGCCGCATCAAGGACGCACTCGACCCCGAAGGCATCCTCAACCCCGGCGCGGTCCTCTGACCGGGTTAGCATCCGAGGCATGACCACCAGGCTCGAGCACAACGTCGCCGACACCCGCTACGAGATCTACCACGACGATGTCCTCGCGGGATACGCCGACTACGCCGAACGCGAAGACCCCAGGGTTCGCGACTTCCACCACACCATGACGTTTCCGGAGTTCCGGGGCCGAGGAGTAGCGGCCGAAGTCGTGAAATACGGGCTCGACGACTCCCGCGAACACGGCTACCAGATCATCCCCACCTGCTGGTACGTCGAAAAATACATCGCCGAACATCCCGAATACGCCGACCTCGTCCCGTAGCAGCTATCCGGCACTGCCCGCCACATTCGTGTTGTGTACCGAACTGACCCACCAGGTGTCGTTGTGTTCGGTGAAAACCCATGTGCCGCGGTTGGTTACCGAGAAACTCGGGGTGCGTAGTGTCTGCTCGACAGTGACGATCGCGTGCCCACCGGAAAGGAAGCGCGCGGCGAGAATCGTGTAATTCGCTTCGGCGTCCGGGCTGTTCCGCAGTGCGGTCCGGTGATAGGCATGCAATTCATCCCAGCTCAGAAAGACAGATCCCGCCGGATTGATGAAAGCCACATCGGCGGTGAAGACACTGTCGAAGGCGTCTGCGTCTTTTGCCGCGAGTGCGGCTTCGAGAGTTCCGAACACGCCGGTGATCGCGGCTAGTGCGACGTCCTGATCCTGGACGGCTACGGCAGCCTTCGGGCGTGCGCCAGGTGCATCAACAGTCATCGTCCCAACATACGTACGCCGTCTGCCGGCGGCCCGAATCCGCGTGCCCACACAGCAATCGACCGGGTGCTCCGGCCTACTCCTCGCAAACGGCTTGTACGAGGAAGAGTAGGCGATGTGGAACACCCGGTCGGTGCGGGGAATCAGCCCTTGAGCAGGTTACGAGCCATCACCAGGCGCTGGATCTGGTTGGTGCCCTCGTAGATCTGGGTGATCTTCGCGTCGCGCATCATGCGCTCGACCGGGAAGTCGGTGGTGTAGCCGGCGCCACCGAAGAGCTGGACGGCGTTGGTGGTGACCTCCATGGCCACGTCCGAGGCGAAGCACTTGGCGGCGGCGGAGATGAAGCCGAGGTTCTTCTCGCCACGCTCGGCGCGGGCGGCCGAGGTGTAGACCATCAGGCGGGCGGCCTCGATCTTCATGGCCATGTCGGCCAGCATGAACTCGGTGTTCTGGAAGCTGGCGATGGTCTTGCCGAACTGCTTGCGATCCTTGGTGTAGGCGATCGCGGCGTCGAGCGCACCCTGGGCCAGGCCGACGGCCTGCGCGCCGATGGTCGGGCGGGTGTGATCGAGGGTCTGCAGCGCGGTCTTGAAACCGGTGCCGGGCTCGCCGACGATGCGGTCGCCGGGGATGCGGCAGTTCTCGAAGTACAGCTCGGCGGTGGGCGAACCCTTGATGCCCAGCTTGTGCTCGAGCGGGCCGACCACGAAGCCCTCGTCGTCCTTGTGGACCAGGAACGAGGAGATGCCGTTGGCACCCTTGTCGGCGTCGGTCACCGCCATCACGGTGTACCAGGAGGACTTGCCGCCGTTGGTGATCCAGCACTTGGAGCCGTTGAGGATCCAGTCGTCGCCGTCGGCCTTGGCGCGGGTGCGCATCGCGGCGGCGTCGGAACCGGCCTCACGCTCGGACAGCGCGTAGGAGGCCATCTCGCCGTTGACGATGTCGGCCAGGACCTTGGTCTTGAGCTCTTCGGAGCCGTTGAGGATCAGGCCCATGGTGCCGAGC
>NZ_JBHWZY010000039.1:0-16453 GCF_042727815.1 Nocardia sp. NPDC060220 | reverse complement strand
CGTACCCTGCGCAACCTCCTGGCCGACGCCGTCGCACAGAACCCGACCGGCACCGCCGTCGTGTTCCAGGGGATCAGTGTTTCCTACGCCGAGCTCGACGAACGCTCGAACCGTTTGGCGCGCTTGCTGATCGCCGAGGGCATCGGCGCCGAGGATCTCGTCGCGATCGGCGTTCCGCGCTCGGCCGACTCGGTGCTGGCAGCGTGGGCCGTCGCCAAGACCGGCGCCGCTTTCGTCCCGGTCGACCCGACCTACCCCGCCGACCGCATCGCCCACATGGTCACCGACTCCGGTTCGCCGCTGGGCATCACTGTCGCCTCTGTGCTGGGCGGACTTCCGGACATCGCGCCGCGCGAGGCCGCCGGTATCGAATCCACGCCGCACGCGACGGCGACACTCGACAGCTCGGCCGCGGATGCTGCTGCCGCTGGCTGGCTGGTACTCGACGAGCTCGACCTCGCTCGTTTCGACGGCGGTCCGATCGCCGACGACGAGCTCGTGCGGGTGACCACCCCCGAGCAGCCCGCCTACGTCATCTACACCTCCGGCTCGACCGGCGTGCCCAAGGGCGTCGTCGTCACCCACGCCGGTCTCGCGAACTTCGGTGAGGAGCAGGCCCAGCGCTACGCCCTCGATACCGGCACGCGCGCACTGCATTTCGCCTCGCCCTCGTTCGACGCCTCGATCCTCGAGCTGCTGCTGGCCCTGGCCCGCGGTGGCGCGCTGGTCGTAGTCCCGCCGGGCGTCTACGGCGGCGACGAGCTGTCCGAGCTGATCCGCACCGAACGGGTCACCCACGCCTTCATCACCCCCGCCGCCCTGGCGACCTTCGACCCCAGCGGCCTCGACTCGCTGCGCGTCCTGGTCGCCGGTGGCGAAGCGGTCCCCGCCGATCTGGTGTCGAAGTGGGCAGTTCCCTTGGCGGATGGCACAACTCGCGCCTTCCACAACGGTTACGGCCCCACCGAGACCACGATCATGACCAACATCAGCGCCGCGCTGACGCCGGGCGAGCTGGTCACCATCGGTGGGCCGACTCTCGGCATGCGGTCGCTGATCCTGGACGCCCAGCTCCAGCCCGTTCCAGTGGGTGTCGCGGGTGAGCTCTATCTGTCGGGCATCCAGCTGGCCCGTGGGTACCACGCCCGTGCCGGGCTCACCGCCGACCGGTTCGTCGCCGACCCGTTCATCCCGGGCGAGCGGATGTACCGCACCGGCGACGTCGTCCGCTGGACCGCCGAGCGCACCGTCGAGTACGTCGGCCGTTCCGACTTCCAGGTCAAGATCCGCGGCTTCCGGATCGAACTGGGCGAGATCGACTCCGCCCTCGCCTCGCACGAGACCGTCGACTTCGCCACCACCGTCGGCCACAAGAGCACCGCGGGCGCCGTCTCGCTGGTCGCGTATGTGGTTGCCGCGCCGGGTCATTCGATCGATGTCGCCGCGCTGACCGCGCACGTCGAGGATCGTCTGCCCGCGTACATGGTGCCGTCGTCGATCATGGTGATCGATCACGTGCCGCTCACCCCGGTCGGCAAGCTCGACCGAAAGGCGTTGCCGGAGCCGGTGTTCGCCACCGAGGTCACCTTCCGGGCCGCGCGCAACCCGATCGAGCAGACCATCGCCGAGGTCTTCGCCGAGGTGCTCGGGGTGGAACGCGTGGGCGTGGACGATTCGTTCTTCGCGCTCGGCGGCGACTCGATCGTCTCCATCCAGCTCGTCTCCCGGGCCAAGGCTCGCGGCGTGCTGTTCTCCCCGCGCAACGTCTTCGAGCAGCGCACCGTCGCCGGCCTGGCCTCGGTCGCCGAAACCGCCGATGTCGCGGCGGCTTCCGCGATCACGCTGGCAGAGCTGCCTGGCGGTGGCGTCGGCGAGATGCCGCTGACCCCGGTCGTGCGGTTCATGGCCGAGCGTCCCGGTTCGTTCGACCGGTTCAACCAGACCATGGCGCTGGAACTGCCGGTCGGCATCGACCGCGCGGGCATCGCCGCCACCGTCGGCGCGGTCATCGACCGCCACGACATGCTGCGCTCGCGCCTGCACCAGGTCGACGGCCGCTGGGTCGTCGACACCGCTCCCACCGGCACTGTCGACGCCACCGCGCTCATCGACCACACCTCGTTCGACCCCGCCGTCTCCGATGCCGAACTGGTCGAAATCGCCGCCACCGCGCTGGATGCCGGCCTCGACCGCCTCGACCCGGCCAACGGCGTCGTCGTGCGCTTCGTCTGGCTGGAACCGCTGAACGCAGGATCAGCCACCGCGGATGGGCTCACCGCCGCGGGCACCAACGCCACCGCGGAGGGGTTGGCGGTCACGCAGACCAGCGATGCCGCCGCGACCGGTGGTGCCGACGGTTCCGCCAACGCCCGTCGGGCAGGTCGCCTGATCGTCGTCGCCCACCACCTCGTGGTCGACGGTGTCTCGTGGCGCATCCTCGTGCCCGACTTCGTGTCCGCGTGGGGTCAGCTCTCCGCCGGACAGCAGCCGGAACTCGTCGCACCCGCCACCTCCATGCGGGCATGGGCGCACGCCCTCGCGGACGAGGCGCGCACCACCGACCGTGCCGCAGAACTCGACTTCTGGCGTGAGGTCGTCGCGACCCCCGACCCGCTGCTCACCGAGCGGCCGATGGACCCGGCGGTCGACGTCTCCGGTGTCGTGGAGAAGCTGCCGGTCGAGGTGTCCGCCGAGGTCACCAAGGCCCTGCTCACCACCGTCCCCGCGCTGTTCCACGGTGGCGTCAACGACGGTCTGCTCACCGCGCTGGCGCTGGCCGCCGCCAAGTGGCGCTCGACCCGGACCGGTCCCGGCGCGCTCGGCAACGGCCACCGCGCCGACCCGAGCGGCGACGCGCTGCTCGTGCGTCTGGAAGGCCACGGTCGCGAGGAAGAGGTCGCGCCCGGCTCCGACCTGTCGCGCACCGTCGGCTGGTTCACCGCCATCTTCCCGGTCCGCCTCGATCTGGCCGGCATCGACATCGACGCCGCGCTCGCCGGTGGCCCGGCGCTGGGACAGGCCGTCAAGGCGGTCAAGGAACAGCTGCTCGCGGTGCCCGACAGGGGCATCGGTTACGGCCTGCTGCGGTACATGAACGCCGAGACCGCCGTCGAACTGCCCACGCAGCTCCCCGGCCAGATCAGCTTCAACTACCTCGGCCGCGTCGCCGACAGCGACGTCCCCGACGCGCTGCGCGGCTTCGGCTGGATCCCCGCGCCCGAGCTGGCCGCCCTCGGCGGCGCCTACGACGCCGACATGCCCGCGATGGCGCCCCTCGATGTCAACGCGATCGTCGTCGGCGACAAGCTCAGCGCCAATATCGGCTACCCGAGCACCCTGCTCGCCGAGGCCGAGGTCCGCGAATTCGCCGACCTGTGGATCACCGCGCTGGAAGCCGTTGCCCGGCACGCCAATTCGGCCGACGCGGGCGGCCACACGCCGTCCGACTTCGCCCTCGTGCGCTCCACCCAGCGCGATATCGACACCTGGGAGAAGCGCTACCCCGAGCTGACCCAGGTGTGGCCGCTCGCCGCCCTGCAGGCAGGTCTGTTCTTCCACGCCCGGCTGGCCGCCACCTCGGTCGACGTCTACACCGCCCAGGCCGTCCTCACGCTCACCGGTCGCGTCGACGCCACCCGTCTGCGTGCCGCCGCCCAGGCGCTGCTCGACCGCCACGAAACCCTGCGCACCGCGTTCGTCACCGACCACGACGGCAACGCCGTGCAGGTCGTCCTCGACACCACCCGCGTGGCCTGGACCGAACACGACCGCATCGAGACCGGCGAATTCGCCGACCTCGTCGAGGCCGACCGCACCGCCCGCTTCGACCTGGCCAACCCGCCGCTGATCCGCTTCACCCTGATCCAGATCGCCGAGCACGAATGGCGCTTCGTGGTGTCCAACCACCACATCCTGCTGGACGGCTGGTCGACGCCGCTGGTCATGCGCGACCTGCTCGCCCTCTACGCCCTGCACGGCGACGCGAGCGCGCTGCCCGCCGTCCGCTCCTACCGCCACTTCCTGGAATGGGTCGGCCGTCAGGATCATTCGGTCTCGGTCGAAGCCTGGTCGCACGCGCTGCGCGGCGTCACCGAGCCGGCGATGCTGGCCCGCCCCGACGCGAGCCGCGAGATCGCCGCCCTGTCCGACGAGTACCTGTTCGACCTCGACGAGCCCACCACGGCGCGGCTCGTGGCGCTGGCCGCCGACCTCGGCGTCACCCCGAACACCGTCCTGCAGGTGGCCTGGTCGATCGTGCTCGGCCGGATGACCGGTCGCGACGACGTGCTCTTCGGCACCACCGTCTCGGGTCGTCCCGCGCAGCTGTCCGGCGTGGAATCCATGGTCGGCCTGTTCATCAACACCGTCCCGGTGCGCGTGCGTTTCGACGCCGCCGAATCGGTGCGCGACGTGCTCACCCGCACCCAGGGCGAGCAGGCCGACCTGCTCGACCACCACTACATCGGCCTCGCCGAGATCCAGTCGGCGGCCGGCGTCGGTGGCCTGTTCGACTCGCTCGTCGTCTTCGAGTCCTACCCGGTCGACGCCGAGGGCATCAAAGCCCAGGCCGCCGATATCGACGGCATGGCCGTCACCGGTCTCGACGCCGCCGACGCCACCCACTACCCGCTGTCGCTGATCGCGCAGCTCGACACCCAGCTGCACATCCGCGCCGGCTACCTCAGTGATCTGTTCGACACGGCCACCGTGCACCGCATCGCCGAGCGCCTGATCCGGGTGCTCACCGCGATCACCACGGAACCGGCTGTCGCCGTAGGCGATATCGAACTGCTCGATGCCGCCGAACGCGAACTCGTCGTGCGCGAGTGGAATGCCACCGCGCACGAGGTCGACCAGCGGGCCACCCTCGTCTCGATGTTCGAGGCCCAGGTTGCCCGCACGCCGCAGGCCACCGCCCTGTCCTTCGAGGGCACGAGTCTGTCCTACGCCGAGTTCGCGCAACGGGTCTACCGTCTGTCGCGCTGGCTGATCGACCGCGGCGTCGGCCCGGAAACCTATGTGGCGCTGGGTATGCGCCGCTCGCTCGATCTGGTGATCGGCATGTACGCGGTGAGCGTGGCCGGTGGCGCCTACGTGCCGCTGGATCCCGACCACCCGGCCGAACGCACGGAATACATTCTGGCGACGGCGGATCCGGTGTGTGTGCTCACCTCGGGCACCGATCTGGAGATCGACACCGCACAGGTCCGCATCGATCTGCTCGACCTGGACGGCTACACCGATACCCGCGTCACCGATGCCCAGCGCACAGCCCCGCTGCGTCCGGCGAACACGGCGTACGTGATCTTCACGTCGGGTTCGACGGGTCGTCCGAAGGGTGTGGCGGTCAGCCACGGTGCGATCGTCAACCGTTTGGTGTGGATGCAGGAGGCCTACGGTCTGACCGAGGCCGATGTGGTCTTGCAGAAGACTCCGGCGACGTTCGACGTGTCGGTGTGGGAGTTCTTCTGGCCCTTGCAGATCGGCGCGAAGCTGGTCGTCGCGAAGCCGGACGGCCATCGTGATCCGGCGTACCTCGCCGAGATCATTCACACCGAGGGCGTCACCGTCACCCACTTCGTGCCGTCGATGCTCGCCGTGTTCGTCGCCGACGCAGCGGCCGCGCGCTGCGCGTCGCTGCGGATGGTGTTCGCCTCCGGTGAAGCGTTGCCGCCCAAGCCCGCTCACCGTTTGCGCGAGCTGACCGGCGCCGCTCTGCACAACCTGTACGGCCCCACCGAGGCCGCGGTCGACGTCACCTTCCACGAGGTCGTCGACACCGACGTGGACACGGTGCCGATCGGTGCCCCGGTCTTCAACACCCAGGTCTACGTCCTCGACGCGCGTCTGCGCCCCGTCCCGGTCGGTGTCGCGGGTGAGCTCTACCTCGCCGGTGTCCAGCTGGCGCGCGGCTACGTCGCCCGCCCGGACCTGACCGCCGATCGCTTCGTCGCCGACCCGTTCGGCGACGACGGCGAGCGCATGTACCGCACCGGCGACCTCGTCGCCTGGACCGAACAGGGCGAGCTGGAGTACCTGGGCCGCACCGACTTCCAGGTGAAGCTGCGTGGCCTGCGCATCGAGCTCGGTGAGATCGAGTCCGCGCTGACCGGCCTCGACGAGGTCGCTCAGTCGGTGGTCGTCGTCCGCGGTGATCAGCACACCGGCGACCAGTTGGTCGCCTATGTCATCCCCGCGACCGGCCGCACCGTCGACATCGAGGACGCACGCGAGGAACTGGGCGGCAACCTGCCCGCCTACATGGTGCCCTCGGTCATCGTCGTGCTCGACGAGTTCCCGCTCAACGCCTCCGGCAAGCTCGACCGCAAGGCGCTGCCCGCGCCGGTGTTCGAGGCCGCGGTGTTCCGCGCCCCGACCACCCCGGTCGAGGAAATCGTCGCCGCCACCTTCGCCGGTGTGCTCGGCGTGGATCGGGTCGGCCTGGACGACGACTTCTTCGCGCTCGGCGGTAACTCGCTGACCGCCACCCAGGTCGCCGCCCGCCTGTCGGCCGCGCTGGACACCGATATCGGCGTGCGCGAACTGTTCGAGTCCTCCACCGTCGCCGGGCTGGCCGCGCGGGCCGAGACGCACTCCGGTGCCGAACGCCGCGCGCCGCTGGTGCCGCAGCAGCGCCCCGAGCGGGTGCCGCTGTCGCTGGCCCAGCAGCGCATGTGGTTCCTCAACCGCTTCGACCCCGAGTCCGCGGTGGACAACATCCCCGCCGCCGTCCGGCTGTCGGGCCTGCTCGACCGCCAGGCGCTGCAGGTGGCCGTGGCCGACGTGCTCGCCCGCCACGAATCGCTGCGCAGCTACTACCCGGAGGTGTCCGGCGCCGGCTACCAGGTGATCGTGCCGACCGGCAAGGTCATCCCCGACCTCGCGCCGATCGAGACCACCGCCGCCGAACTGCCGCAACGGCTTTCGGAGCTGGTACGCACCGCGTTCGACGTCACCGCCGAGGTGCCGTTCCGCGCGGCCCTGTTCGAGGTGAGCCCCACCGAACACGTGCTCGCCCTTGTCGTGCACCACATCTCGGCCGACGGCTTTTCCATGGGCCCGCTGACCCGCGACGTGATGACCGCCTACAGCGCCCGCGTCGAAGGCGCCGAACCGGCCTGGCGTCCGCTGGAAGTCCAGTACGCCGACTTCGCGCTGTGGCAGCGCGCCGTGCTCGGTGACGAGGACGACGCGAAATCGGTGATCGCCCAGCAGATCTCGTACTGGGGTTCGACCCTGGACGGCCTGCCCGAGCAGCTCGACCTGCCCGCCGACCGGCCGCGCCCCGCGGTCGCCAGCGGCCGCGGCGCCACCCGCACCTTCGAGATCGACGCGAAAACCCATGCGGCCCTGACCGAGCTGGCCCGCACCCGCGGCGCGACGCTGTTCATGGTCTCCCACGCGGCGCTGGCACTGCTGCTCTCGCGCCTGTCCGGCGAGCACGACATCGCCATCGGCACCCCCATCGCGGGCCGTGGTGAGCGCGCGCTCGACGACCTGATCGGCATGTTCGTCAACACCCTGGTGCTGCGCACCGAGATCGACAGCGACGCGAGCTTCGCCGACCTGCTCGGTGCGGTCCGCGCGAGCGACATCGCCGCCTTCGGCCACGCCGATCTGCCGTTCGAACGCCTCGTCGAGATCATCAACCCGGCCCGCTCGCAGGCCCGCCACCCGCTGTTCCAGGTCATGCTGGCCTTCCAGAACACCGGCCAGACCAGCCTGGAATTGCCCGGCCTCACCGTGAGCGGCGTCGATCTGCCGATCGACGTGGCCAAGTTCGACCTGCAGGTCGTGCTCACCGAGAAGCCGGGTGAGGCATCGGGCATCGTCGCCGAGCTGATCTACGCCACCGACCTGTTCGACGCGGCGACGATGGACCGCTTCGGTGCCCGCTTCGCCCGCCTGCTGGCCGGCATCGCGGCGGCGCCGAACCGCGCCGTCGGCGATCTCGCGCTGCTCGACTCGGCGGAAACCGCGCTGGCCGTGCACGGTTGGAACGACACCGCCCGCGAGCTGTCCGAGGCGGGCACGCTGGTGGACGAGTTCGCCCGCCAGGCCGCGGCCACGCCCGACGCGGTCGCGATGGTCGACCCCGCCACCGGCGAAACCTTGACCTACGCCGAATTCGCTTCCCGGGTGCACCGTCTGGCGCATCGCCTGATCGAGGCGGGCGTCGGCCCGGAGTCCCTGGTCGCCCTCGGCCTGCGCCGCAGCATCGACCTGGTCGTCGCCGCCTACGCGGTGCAGGAAGCGGGCGGTGGCTACGTGCCGCTGGACCTGGACCAGCCCGCCGACCGCATCGCGTACGTGCTGGAGACCGCCGCACCGGTGGTGGTTCTCACGACGACTCGCGACGGCTTCGAGGATGCCGCACCGATACTGGTCATCGACGCGCTCGATCTCTCGGCGTACCCGGAGACTCCGGTCACCGATGCGGATCGGATCGCGCCGCTGCTCCCGCAGCACCCGGCCTACGTCATCTTCACCTCCGGCTCGACCGGCCGCCCCAAGGGTGTGGCCGTGCCGCACTCGGCCGTGGTGAACCAGATCCGCTGGATCACCGGCGAATACGGCATCGGCGCCGGCGATGTGGTGCTGTTCAAGACGCCCGCCACCTTCGACGTGTCGGTGTGGGAGCTGTTCGGCCCGCTGAGCACCGGCGGCCGGATCGTCGTGGCGAACCCCGATGGTCACCGCGACCCGCAGTACCTCGCGGATGTCATTGCCGCGCAACGGGTCACGATGACTTCGTTCGTGCCGTCGATGCTCACCGTGTTCGCGGGCAGCATCGATCAGGCCGCGGTCGAGGGCGGAGCTCTGTCCTCGCTGCGCGCCCTGCTGATCGCCGGTGAGGCATTCACCGCCGATACGGTCGTCGCATTCCGCAAGGTGAGCGACGCGGCGCTGTTCAACCTGTACGGCCCCACCGAGTTCACCGTCCACGCGACGCACGGCCCGGTCGCCGACCAGGTCGACGGCGCCGTCCCGATCGGTGCGCCGGTCTGGAACTCGCAGGCCTACGTCCTGGATTCGCGCCTGCATCCCGTGGCCGCCGGTGTCGCCGGTGAGCTGTACCTGGCCGGTGCCCAGCTGGCCCGCGGCTACTTCGGCCGGCCGGACCTCACCGCCGATCGCTTTGTCGCCGACCCGTTCGGAACCGACGGCGAACGGATGTACCGCACCGGTGACCTCGTCCGCCGCGACGAGAACGGCGTCATCACCTATCTCGGCCGCACCGACTTCCAGGTGAAGCTGCGTGGTCTGCGGATCGAGCTCGGCGAGATCGAAGCCGCGCTCACCGCGCACAACACCGTGACGCAGGCCGTGGTGGTCGTGCGTTCGGACGCTCGCATCGGTGACCAGCTCGTCGGCTATGTCGTCCCCGCCGTGGGCGAGACCGCCGATATCGACGTTCTGCGCGCACAGCTCGCGGCGCAACTGCCGTCCTACATGGTGCCGGCCGCGTTCGTCGTGATCGACGAGATGCCGCTGAGCGCCAACGGCAAGCTCGACCGTCGCGCCTTGCCCGAGCCGGTGTTCGAGGCGCGCGAGTTCCGTGCGCCGCGCACGCCGATCGAGGAGATCGTCGCCGCCACCTTCGCCGAGGTGCTCGGCCTGTCCGGTGACCGCGCGGTCGGCCTCGACGACGACTTCTTCGACCTGGGCGGCAACTCGCTCATCGCCACCCAGGTGGTCGCCCGCCTCGGTGCCGCCCTCGACACCCGCGTCCCCGTGCGCGCCCTGTTCGAGGCGCCCTCGGTGGCCGCGCTGGCCACCAAGGTCGAGGTCCACGCGGGCAGCGGCAGTCGGCGCGAGCTCGTCGCCGGTGCGCGCCCGGACCAGATCCCGCTCTCGCTCGCCCAGCAGCGCATGTGGTTCCTCAACCGCTTCGACAGCGCGACCGGCGTCAACAACATCCCCCTCGCGGTCCGTCTGACCGGCGACCTCGACATCGACGCCCTGCGCCAGGCCGTCGCCGACGTGGTCGACCGGCACGAGGTGCTGCGCACCGTCTACCCGGAGACCGCCGACGGCCAGGGCGTGCAGGTCGTGCTGCCCGCCGGGCAGATGCCGATCTCGCTGCACCCGATCACCGTCGGCGAGGACGAGATCCGCGATCGCATCAGCGAACTCGTGCTCGCCGGATTCGATGTGACCGCCGAGGTCCCGGTGCGCGCCGAACTGCTGCGCATCGCGGGCTCGATGGACGGCTCGCACCCCGACACCCACGTGCTGGTCTTCGTCGTGCACCACATCTCCGGCGACGGCTGGTCGGTGCGCCCGCTGGCCCGCGACGTGATGATCGCCTACGCCGCCCGCTCGCGCGGTGAGGCGCCCGGCTGGACCCCGCTGCCCGTGCAGTACGCCGACTTCGCCCTGTGGCAGCGCGAAACCCTCGGCTCCGAAGCCGATTCGGCGTCGATGATCGCGCAGCAGGTGGCCTACTGGTCACAGAACCTGGCCGGGCTGCCCGACCAGCTCGACCTGCCCGCCGATCGGGCCCGTCCCGCCGTCGCGTCCAATCGCGGTGGCGTGCACGAGTTCTCCATCGACCCGGCCCTGTCCGCCGGACTCAACGCGCTGGCCCGCGAACACGGCGCCAGCCTGTTCATGGTCGTGCACGCCGCGTTCGCCGCACTGCTGGCTCGCCTGTCCGGCAGCGACGACATCGCCATCGGTACCGCCGTCGCCGGTCGTGGTGAAGCGGTGCTCGACGATGCCATCGGTATGTTCGTCAACACCCTGGTCCTGCGCAGCGCGGTCGACCCGGCCCAGCCGTTCACCGAGCTGCTCGCGCAGACCAGGGAGAACGACCTCGCCGCCTTCGGCCACGCCGACCTGCCGTTCGAGCGGCTCGTGGAGATCCTCAACCCGGCCCGTTCGCAGGCGCGCCACCCGCTGTTCCAGGTGATGCTGTCCTTCCAGAACACCGGTGAGGCGTCCTTCGAACTGCCCGGCCTCGAGGTAGCGGGCGTGCCGCTGGATGTGGTCACCGCCAAGTTCGATCTGCACCTGAACCTGGCCGATCGTCACCGTGCCGACGGTTCCGCCGACGGCATGACCGCCGAATTCGCCTACGCCACCGACATGTTCGACGCCGACACCATCGCCGTCCTCGCGCAGCGCCTGGTGCGGATGCTGACCGCGGTCGTGGCCAAGCCCGCCCGTGCGATCGGCGAGGTCGAGCTGCTGGCCCCGGCCGAATACCGCCAGGTGGTCACCGACTGGAACGCCACCGAGCATCCGGTCGACCAGGCCGCCACGCTGGTGTCGATGTTCGAGGCACAGGCCGCGACCAGCCCGCGCGCGACCGCCGTGACGTTCGAGGGGACGAGTCTGTCCTACCGCGAGTTCACCGCGCAGGTGAACCGCCTGGCCCGCCACCTCATCGCCCAGGGCGTCGGCCCGGACACCATGGTCGCGCTCGGCATGCGCCGCTCGCTCGACCTGGTGATCGGCATGTACGCGGTGAGCGTGGCCGGTGGCGCCTACGTGCCGCTGGACCCGGATCACCCAGCCGAGCGCACCCACTACGTGCTCGAGACCGCGGCGCCGGTGTGCGTACTGACCACTGTCCGGGACGAATTCGACGCCGGCTCGACCACCGCGCTGAACATCGAAGGCCTGGATCTCTCGGGTTACTCGGATGCGCCGGTCACCGATGCCGAGCGGATCGCGCCGCTGCGTCCGGCGAACACGGCGTACGTGATCTTCACGTCGGGTTCGACGGGTCGTCCGAAGGGTGTGGCGGTCAGCCACGGTGCGATCGTCAACCGTTTGGTGTGGATGCAGGAGGCCTACGGTCTGACCGAGGCCGATGTGGTCTTGCAGAAGACTCCGGCGACGTTCGACGTGTCGGTGTGGGAGTTCTTCTGGCCCTTGCAGATCGGCGCGCGGCTCGTTGTCGCGAAGCCCGATGGTCACCGCGATCCGGCCTACCTCGCCGAGATCATCGCCACCGAAGACGTCACCACCGCGCACTTCGTGCCGTCGATGATGTCGGTCTTCGTCGCCGAACTGGCCGAATCCGCCGCCGTGGCGCTCGCCGACGGTGCCGAGGTCTCGAGCAGCCTGCGACTGGTGTTCGCCTCGGGTGAGGCGCTGCCCGCGCCGACCGCCCAGCGGATGCGCGCCCTCACCGGCGCGGCCCTGCACAACCTGTACGGCCCCACCGAAGCCGCCGTCGACGTGACGTTCCACGAGGTCACCGATGCCGACACCACCTCGGTGCCGATCGGTGCGCCGGTCTTCAACACCCAGGTGTACGTGCTGGATTCGCGTCTGCACCCCGCGCCCGTCGGCGTCCCCGGCGAGCTCTACCTGGCCGGTGTCCAGCTGGCGCGCGGTTACGTCAACCGTCCCGACCTCACCGCCGACCGCTTCGTCGCCGATCCGTTCGGCGAGGACGGCGCCCGCATGTACCGCACCGGCGACCTCGTCGCCTGGACCGCGGACGGCGAGCTGGAATACCTGGGCCGCACCGACTTCCAGGTGAAGCTGCGTGGTCTGCGGATCGAACTCGGCGAGATCGAGTCCGCGCTCACCGCGCTGCCCTCGATCGCCCAGTCCGTGGTCGTGGTCCGCTCCGACGAGCGCCTCGGCGACCAGCTGGTCGGCTACCTGATCCCGGCGGCCGGTGCCGGCATCGACCTCGACGCCGTGCGCACCGAACTCGGCGGCGCGCTGCCGGCCTACATGGTCCCCACCGCCTTCGTGATCCTGGATGCCTTCCCGCTCAACGCCTCCGGCAAGCTCGACCGCAAAGCACTGCCCGCGCCGGTGTTCGAGGCCAAGGTGTTCCGCGCGGCGTCCACCCCGATCGAAGAGATCGTGGCGGGCACCTTCGGCGACGTGCTCGGCGTGACCCGCGTCGGCGCCGACGACGACTTCTTCGAACTCGGCGGCAACTCGCTGCTGGCCACCCAGGTCACCGCCCGCATCGGCGCCGCCCTGGACACCCAGCTCTCGGTGCGCGACCTGTTCGAGGCTTCGACGGTCTCCGCGCTGGCCGCCCGCGCCGAGCACAACGCGGGCTCCGGCCGCACCCGTCCGCGCCTGACCGCGGGGGAGCGGCCCGCCGTCATCCCGCTCTCGCCCGCCCAGCAGCGCTACTGGTTCCTCAACCAGTTCGACACGTCCACCTCCGCGGTCGACAACATCCCCCTGGCCGTCCGCCTCACCGGTGAACTCGACGTGCCCGCGCTCGAGCAGGCCATCGGCGACGTGTTCGCCCGCCACGAAATGCTGCGCACCACCTACCCGGGCTCGCCGGACGGCCCGCACCAGGTGATCCTGCCCGTCTCGCAGAGCCGCGCCGTGGTGCACCACATCGCGGTCACCGAGGCCGAATTGCTCGGCAGCGTCATCGAATTCGCGATGACCACCTTCGACGTCACCCAGGAGGTGCCGCTCAAGGTCGCGCTGTTCGAACTGAACGCCACCGACCACGTGCTCGCGTTCACCGTGCACCACGTCTCCGCCGACGGTTCCTCGATGGGCCCGCTGGCGCGCGACATCATGGCCGCTTACGTGGCCCGCGTGCAGGGTGAGGCGCCGCAGTGGGCGCCGCTGCCCGTGCAGTACGCCGACTACGCGCTGTGGCAGCGCGAAGTCCTCGGCGACGAGACCGATTCCGAATCCCTCGCGGCCAAGCAGGTCGCCTACTGGAGCGAAGCGCTCGCCGGGCTGCCCGACCAGCTCGAACTGCCCGCCGACCGGCCGCGCCCGCCCGCGCAGTCGTTCCAGGGCCAGGCCATCCGCTTCGAGATCGACCCGGAGCGGCACGCGGCCCTGCACGAACTGGCACGGGCGAACAACGCCTCGCTGTTCATGGTCGTGCACGCCGCGCTCGCGGTGCTGCTGGCCCGCCTGTCCGGCACCGACGATATCGCCGTCGGCACCCCGATCGCGGGCCGTGGCGAGCGTGAGCTCGACGACCTGATCGGCATGTTCGTCAACACCCTGGTGTTCCGCACCGCCGTCGACCCCGGCGCCTCCTTCGCCGAACTGCTCGCCGACGTGCGCAACCGCGACCTGGAAGCCTTCGCCAACGCCGACGTGCCGTTCGAGCGTCTCGTCGAGGTGCTCAACCCGGTCCGCTCCACCGCCCGCAACCCGCTGTTCCAGGTGGGCCTGTCGTTCCAGAACCTGGCCGACACCACCTTCGAACTGCCCGGCCTGACCGTCAGCGCCGTCGACTACGACTCGCAGCTGGCCAAGACCGACCTGCACGTCACCCTCTACGACCGCTACACCGACGACGGCGCACCGGCCCAGCTGGTCACCGAATTCGGTTACGCCATCGACCTGTTCGACGAGTCGACGGTCCAGAGCTTCGCCGACCGCTTCCTGCTGGTGCTCGACGCGGTCGCCGCCGACGCCACCATCCCGGTCGGCGATATCGATCTGCTCACCACGCCGGAATCCGAGCGGATCGTCACCGCGTGGAACGACACCGCGCACGCTGTCGACACCGACGCCACCCTGGTATCGCTGCTCGATGCGACAGTGGCGGCCACTCCCGAGGCCATCGCGATGGTCGTGGACGAGCCGGAATCCGAAGCGGTGGCCGCCGGCGCCGAATCCGGTAGTGGCACCGCCGCAGTCGGTCGGGTCGTCGCAGGACGCCGCGAGCTGACCTACGCCGAGCTCGACGCCGAGGTCAACCGTCTCGCGCGGCACCTGATCTCGCGCGGCATCGGCACCGAAGACCGGGTGGCTCTTGCCATCCGCCGTTCCGCCGAGCTGATCATCGCGATGTACGCGGTGGCCCGCACGGGCGCGGCGTATGTGCCGATCGACCCGGATCAGCCTGCCGAGCGCACCGACTACATCCTGGAGACGGCCGCACCGGCTGTCGTGCTGACGACGGCGAACGCCGAATTCAGCACGGCGGCAGCCGAAGTCGTGGTCCTCGATGACCTCGACCTGAGCGACGTCAGCGATGCCGCGATCACCGGGCCCACCCTGGTCCCCGCGAACACCGCGTACGTCATCTTCACCTCCGGCTCGACCGGCAAGCCCAAGGGTGTGGCGGTCTCGCACGGCGCGATCGTCAACCAGTTGCAGTGGGAGACAGCCGAATTCGGCATCGGCGCCGAAGACGCGGTGCTGCTCAAGACGGCCGCCACCTTCGACCTCTCGGTCTGGGAGTTCTGGACCGCCGCCGTCGCGGGTGCCCGTCTGGTGGTCGCCACCGCCGACGGCCACCGCGACCCGGCCTACCTCAACGACCTGATGCGGGGCACCGGCGTCACCACGCTGCATGTGGTGCCGTCGATGCTCGACGCGCTGCTCACCGAATCCGGTGCCGCACTGCCGCGGACGTTGCGCCGTGTCCTCGCCATCGGTGAGGCGCTGCCCGCCGCGACCGCCCAGCGTTTCCGCACGGCCAACACCGCCGCGCTGTTCAACCTGTACGGACCGACCGAGGCCGCGGTCTCGATCACCAGCCACGCGGTGACCGACGCGGACACGGTCTCGGTGTCGATCGGCGCGCCGGAGTGGAACAGCCGTGTCTACGTGCTGGATTCACGCCTGCGTCCCGTTCCGGTCGGTGTCTCCGGTGAGTTGTACCTGGCCGGCGCCCAGCTGGCCCGCGGCTACTACGGTCGCGCCGATCTGACCGCCGACCGATTCGTCGCGGACCCGTTCGCGGTGACCGGCGAGCGCATGTACCGCACCGGTGACCTGGTGGCCTGGAATGCCAACGGCGAGTTGGACTACCGGGGCCGCACCGACTTCCAGGTGAAGATCCGCGGCTTCCGCATCGAACTCGGCGAGATCGAGGCCGCGCTGCTGCGTCAGCCCGGCATCACCTCCGCGGCGGTTCTCGCGCACACGGATCCCGTCGTAGGCGATCGCCTGGTCGCCTACGTCGTCGCCGGAACCGCTGCCGACAAGGCCGCGGCAACCAGCGCTGTGAACTCGGCGACCGCTGACGCCGCGGCCGAGAGCGCCCCGGCGCGCTCGGCTGCTGAGCTCGACAAGCTGGCCCTCCGTGCCGCGCTGGCCGCCGAACTGCCGTCGTACATGGTTCCGACCGTGTTCCTGCAGCTCGACGCGCTGCCGCTGAACGCCAACGGCAAGCTCGACCGCAAGGCTCTCCCGGAGCCCGAGGTCGAGAAGGCGGTGTTCCGCGCGCCGGTGAGCCCGAGCGAACAGCTCGTCGCGGCCACCTTCGCCGAGGTCCTTCGCCTCGACGTCCAGCCGCGACCGGCGGGCCCGGAGGCGGTAGCGAAGCGTGACCACGCAGGGCCCTCGGGAGCGGCTGCATCCGGCTCAGCCAAGCGGTTCGGCCTCGATGACGACTTCTTCGCCTGGGGCGGTAACTCGCTGCTGGCGACGCAGGTCGCCGCCCGCCTCGGCGCGGCACTCGACACCCGCATTCCCGTGCGCCTGCTGTTCGAGGCGTCCACGGTGGCCGCGCTGGCCCAGCGGGTCGAGCAGC
>NZ_JBHWZY010000038.1:0-16461 GCF_042727815.1 Nocardia sp. NPDC060220 | reverse complement strand
CCGTCGCCGATATCGACGCCCACGTGCGCCGGTACGAGCAGGCCGGGGCGACGGTGCGCTACCTGCGCGTGCGCCGCGGTTCGCACCTGCCACTCGAATTCCTCATCGTCCCGGCGATTCTCGATTGGCTCACCGACAGATTCGCTGGAATTCCCGCACCGACCGGCACGTGCACCGTTGCCTCCGTCGCCCGTTCACCGCGGGCCCTGCGTACGCATTTCGCGTTCGTGCGGCTGGCGCTGCGCATGCTGGCAGGTAGGCCGATCGGTGGGGTATCACCGGAACGAACCAGCCTGCGTCACAGCGATGCCGAACATCCGGACGTGGTCGGTGATGCCTCGATCGCGGTCGAATGCTGAGTCGGTGTACTCCGTGAGACGCGTGCTCGATTGCGGTGGTGTGTCAGGAGCGGCCGCCGTGAGCTGAGCCTCGCCACGCAGCGGCCGGAGCGCGACGAACTCCGCGGTGTCGCGCCGTGTTCGGCTGTCGGTGTCTCGTTGTCGCCGCGCCGCCTCGAGATCGGCCGACGCGGCGAGCTGCCGCGCCGTGTCGTTCCTCGAAGGTGTCATCCCCGTGTTCCTCACTACCGGCACCGGCACCGGCCGTCGGAACAGAGATGCGCCATGCCCCGGCGGCGGTTCGCGGCGAACCGTTTGCCCCTCGCACGGCATCAGTGTCGGTGAGGGGTTTCACCGACGTCGACGCCACCACTGCGGCGGCGTCGGTGAAGTACTACTGCCCTGGGAGTGACGGCCGCGCCGCCGCTGCCGAGTGGAGCCGCAGGGGGGTTCCACCCGGTCCGTCGGCGCGCCCTCCCTGGGCGTATCCGAACCCGGTTGCCGGACGAACATCTCCGGCAGCCGGGTTCCGTGCCTTGCCCGACAACCCGCGACGATCAGCTCAACCCGGCGACGATCGCCGCTCGTACCGGATCACCGGCAGGGAGGCCCTTGGCCACCCGCCGCCAAGCGTTGCGCCCGGCTGTCAGCGAGCAGCGCACCGCATCGGTCACCGCCGATACGTGCGTGCTGTCGAGTGCCGCACCCGCCAACAGCGAGATCTCGAGATCCTCGGACATGGTGAGTGCCCTGGTGACGGCCTGCCCGGTGAGCGTGCCGTCGTCACCGGCGTAGAGGACGACGAGCAGTTCGGTGCGGTCGGCGCCGAGGCGTACCGAGATCCGCACGATGTCGCCCGCCGCGGCCCGAGCGCCGAACGAGTGCACCGAGATTCGCGTCTGCTCCGCGCCCGCGGGCGAGCGGGTGAATTCGATCCCCAACTCCCGGTCGCGCTGCTTCTGCACCGTGCGAGTCGTTGTCTGCTCGCTGTCCGACGACGCGGCGAGCGGCTGCACGGACCAGCCGGGCACCGTCATCACGGCCCGGCGCGCACCGAGGTCGCCGAGCGCGGCTGAGCTGCCCGACACCGCGCCTGCGCGTAACAGTCGCTCGGCGATCCGCGCCCCCGCGGCGGCGGACTCCGCGTCGGCGTCCGGGCTGTCGGACGCGGCGAAGGCGATCAGCACGTCGATGTCGACAGGCAGACTCAACCGGTCCGCGTCATGATCCGGCGCCATTACGCTGTCTCCTCGTTGTCCCGGGCGTCGAGCTGCGCGCGCACGGCCTCGCGCAGCAACTTGGCGCCTGCCGCGCGCAATCGCTTGACCTTCTCCTGGCTGAACCGCAGGTCTGCGGCCACCTCGCCGGTGGTCTGCACATCGGTATAGCTGCCGTCCGCGGCGATCACGAAGGTCGCGCGGAGCACGGCGGCGGTCTCCGCGTGCGTGATCGAGGCAAGTGCGTCCCGCAGGACAGCGCGGTCGGCGAGCCGGTTCTCGGCGTCGCCGCACCGGTGATCCTCGAGTACCAGGACCGCCGACTCGTAGTCGACCCGCTGGCCGGGGTGACGTTTCTCGGCGGTGCGACTGCGGCGGTCCTGGAGCACCTGCCACTGCAGCTTCTTGAGCACCAGCGCTTTCCAGTGCCGGATCCGCTCGGTGGGCAGCGTCGCGGTGAGTTCGACCATGGTGTTCTGGGCGACGTCTTCGAAGTCGCTGCGCATGTCCGGGTCGAGCCGATCCAGGACGTAGCGCGCTTTGGTCGCCGCATAGGTCGACATGGTGACCAGATCGGCGCCGAAGATGTGATCGACCACCGCCGGGCGCAGGCGTTCGGGGACCTCGCTCCAGGAGGCGCCGAGCCATTCGTCCAAGGGCTCAGTGCTCACCCGGCACCCCCGCTCGGCCGACGACGCGCACACCACGGCTCGGTTTCTCGACGCTCCCCGCGCCGTAGGCCGGGCCGAGGGCAGACAGTGGCGCGCGGTACCGGGTCGAGCATGTCGCATCGCGGAGCCTCCTGTCGGGTCGATCGGCTCCTACACAGATGCGGTTGCGGCCCGGAGCGGTTCGCTCAGTCGGCATCGACGGTGTCCACGCGGATCAGGTCGGGCACGCCGGGGAGGCGACCATGAACGAGAACGCGATCTGGCAGTACCAGGCCTTTTCGACCTTCCACTTCCCGTCCTCGACGATGAAGTTCACGATGAGCGGCTGCGGCGGGCTGTTGTTGATGGAAGCCGTGCCGTCGGCGATCATGCCGGGCGGCGCGGTGCGCGTACCCGTGATGGTGAGCGCGATGGTGGCGCCGCCCTGGCGGGGCGCGTCGGCGACCCGGTTCGGCAGCTCGGGGTCGCTCCCGATGCCCTGGATCAGCTCGAGTTTCTCGGTGTTGGACACGGTGGTGTCGAGCAACCGTCGCATCAGTTGCTCGACCTCGTCAGCGCTGGGCAGCGGCGGCGGTGCGGAAATCTCCTGCGCTACCACGGCTGTCGGCTTCGCGCTGGTGTCCGCGTCGTCGGCGCAGCTCGCCGATACCGGGATCGTGACGAGCAGGGCCGCGGCGGTCAGGGTGCGTCCGGCGATGTGTCGTCTCGACAACGTGGTCCCCTGGGTCGATCGGTGGTGTGCTGGAATTCCATCGTATCGGGGCATTCTCGGCAGGGTCGCCGGTGCTGCCCGGAGGGAGATGGGGGAGACATGGCAGGCGAATCGACCGATCAGCCGACGGACGCGCTGTTGTCCGATGACGCGGTGCTGATCGAGCTGACCGGTGCGTCGCAACGCTGGCTTGCGCTGTGCCGTGCTGCCGTTGCGACCGGGCCGGATGCCGCGCGCCGATTGCTGGAACACCGGCGGGAGACGGGCGTGCTGGCGAGGCAGTCGCTGGCCCGCTGGAAGGATCTCGCCGCGGACGATCTGCTCGAGGAAGAAGCCGAAGATCCCGACGCGCAGGACCGCCGGATCACCGCGGATCTGTCCGCCGCACGCGCGATGGCGGTGCTGGCGCGGGCATTGACCGGCTCGATCGACACCGACGACGCGTGTGCGGCATTTCTCGATCACGCCGAACGCGCCGGTCTGACCTCGGTGGGTACCCAGTTGCTGCCCGCGGGCATTCCGATCACCAGTGCGAATGCTCCGCTCGGTGAGATCGTGCGCCATCTCCTCGGACAGGGCGCTCGCGCGGCGCGCGGGTACGCCATCATGGCCGCGCTGGAGTTGTCCGGACATACCCTCCCGGTCGTGCGCAGCAGCCGGATCAGCGTGCTGTTCGCCAGCTTCGGCGGTGGTGGCGAGGTGGGCGTGCTGCGCCTCGACCAGGTCCGGGGCGGACCGAGCGGCCTGCACCCCGACCCGGCGCGGATGGGCTTCCTCCAGGCCGATCGCGCCTTCACCGACAGCCTCGAAAAGGCTTGGCGCATCAGCAGATTGGCTGGCACCGACGCCTGTGTGCGATGGTCGGTCTCGACGCACGGCAGCGCTCCGGCCAACGACATCAACGGCGCGTCGATGGGCGCGGCGTTCGCGGTCGCCCTCGACGATCTCGCACCGCGGCACGCCCTGCTGCGAAAGCTGCGGCCCCGTCGACTCGACCCCGAGTGCGCGGTCACCGCGGGCCTGTCCGGGTCGAATCTGACGGCAGTCGGTGGCTATGCGGGCAAACTGACTGCCGCGCAACGCTCGTCGCTGCGCGTGGTGGTCGCGTCGGAGGCCTTGCGCGAAGCCGCCGACGAGGCGCCACAGAATTACGCCGACCGGATCTCGGCCGCCCGCACGGTGGCCGAAGCGATCGCCCGGACCCGCACACGGGCCAACCTCGCGCTGTGGATCGTTTCCGTCGCGGCCGGGCTGGCCGTGTTGCTGGCGGTGGGGTCGGTGACCAAGGTGGTCCAGCTGCGCATCGAGAACGCGGCCGCCCGCGCGGAATCGAATTCGCGCCTGTTCGCCGGCGTCGCCCGGGGTGGCGGCAATCTCAATCCCGCGCTGTCCCAGCAGATCGCCCTTGCCGCCTATCGCACCGCTGAGACCGAGGAGGCGCGGTCCGCTCTGTTGGAGAACACCGCCACGAACGCGCCGATCCGGATCAGTCCCGGTGTCGTGCTCGGTCGCGGGGTGGTCTTCGATCCCGACGCACCACGCATCGCGACCACCGCGCAGGGTGACGTGATCGCCATCGGCGAAGGTGACGGCTCCGTGGAATTGGTGCGGGTGAGCGAGTCCGGCGTCGATCGGTGGCCACGGTTCGCCACCGGGAGCGGGCACATCCGGGGTCTCGCGATGAGCGCCGGCCACGAGTGGTTGGTGGTCGCGGGCGATCTACGATCGGCGTTGTGGAACATCGCCGACCCCGGTGCACCGCGCCTGGTGACCGAGCTCCCGCTCGGCGGCCGGTTGCCTTCGTCGGCAGCGCTCAGTCCCGACCTCGGGTTCGTCGCCATCGGCACCCACAGCGCGACGATTGCGAGCTGGCGCCTCGGCGACGATCCCGCGCACCCGGTCGCCCTGCCGACGATGTCCGGTTCGGGGCAGCGTGCGGAGGTCGCCCTGAGTGATCGCACGCTCGTCGCGGCGGTGCCGTCGTTGTTCGGCGGCATCTGGACCACCACGGTGCGAGCCTGGAACATCGAGACCCTCGACCGGGAGCAGACACCGGCGTTCGACCGCCGCCTCGAACGGCCCGGCGGCGCGGAGGCGAGGTCGGTCGAGTTCAACGGCGACGGCACCGTGCTGGCCGTCGGTCTCAATCCGGGCGAGGTCGCGCGCTGGCGAGTAGGCGCGGGCGGCTTCGACCCGATGCCCACCGTGCCGCGGGGCGCCAACGAATACCTCGACGTATCACCGACCGGGGACGGTCGATCCGCCGTGATCGTCGGCGGCGACACCCGGGCGCGCATTCGCGATCTGGACACCGGCGAGGAGCTGGTCACCTTCCCGATCGACATGGTCGCGCGGGCTCGCTTCCTGCGCGGTGGAAGGTCGCTGGTGACAACGAGTTTCGACCATGCCGTGCATGTGTTCGAGCTGCCGGGCCCGGTCGTGTCGACCAGCTCGCTGACGCTGTTCCGGTTTCCACCCGACCAGCCTGCCCTCCCTCAGGATCTGTTCCCCCGTTTACGAAGTCTGGCCAGAACGCCCTACGCCACCGATCGAGCGCTGCTCGACGGCGACCCCGCCGGCCTGATCGACGTCGTCGCGATCGCCCCGAACGCGGCCAGGGCGGTGACCAGAACCGAATTCACGATCCAGGTATGGGACATCACCGACCCGGTGACTCCGCGTCGTGTCGGCGCGCCGCTCAGCGCGGCAGGCGTCGACATCCGCGCCGTCACGTTCGGTCCCGACGGTGCCTTGGCCATCGGCCGCAGCATGACCCAGACCGTCGATCTCTTCGACGTCACCGGCGAGCCCCGACTGCGGTCGAGTATCCGATTCGGCCGTGGCTACCCGACCTCGCTCGCGTTCAGCCCGGACGGCGGCCTGCTCGCCGTGGGCAGCCACCGCACCGGCAATGTCAGCGTCTTCTCGACCACCTCCACCGCGCAGCCGATCGCCGAACTGTCCGATCTGCGAACTCCGGGGCAGACCATCGCGCTGGCCCTGAGTTCGCGCAACACACTCGCGGTCGGCACTCTCACCGGCGCCTTCGTCTACCAGCTCGGCACGCCGGGTACCCCGCCGCGTGCCCTTGCCGCCCCCGCGGGCGCCAACGGCTCGGCGGGTTCGGTGGCGTTCGATCCGGACGGAACCCTGCTCGCCATCGACGACATCGTCAGCGGCACCATCCTGCTCTGGGACTACTCCGACCCGGCGCACCCCACCGCCTACGCCACCATCGCCCGGGGGCTGCGCCACCGGCAACCCACCATGCTGGCCTTCGCCGCGGACGGCGCTGTCCTCACCGAGTCCGCGGTCGACGGCACCCTGCGTCAATGGCGCACCGACGCCGCCGCCGAAGCCGATCGGATCTGCGCCAGCGGCACCACCCCGATCACCCGCGAGGAATGGGTGGTCGCCCTCCCCGGCCACGCCTATGTGAACACCTGCCCGGCGCGCTGACCGATACGCCCTGACCGGAATATCCGCATTTGTGTGTGACGGTGTGTAGCGGTGCCCCTATTTCTCGGGGCAACGGAAATGTGGCCTTATCGGATGTCGCACTATGAATCTCATAGAGTTCTCAGAATTATTTAAGGAACAGTGGGTATCGCGCGAAAATGCCAGGTAGAGCTGGTATTGTGGCCGTACTGTTACCAGTGTCACTAAATCGGAAATTCCGTAACCCGTCGCGTTTGAGCGGCGATATGCCATTCGTAAGCCAGCTCCGGCTGGGCCTATGCGAGAAACAGAGGAATTACTATGATCCCCGTTATCATCGACACCGGTAGCGCTGCCCTGGGCGGCCTCTTCGACACCCTCGGCGCCGCACTCCACGGGCTGGTCGACACCCTGTGGACCGGTTCCTTCGGCGGCTGAATCAGCCCCATAGGTCGATGAAACGACCTGGTCCTCGCTAGCGCGTGACCGACGAGAAGGCCTCGCACCCGACGGGTGTGAGGCCTTCCCTCGTCAGTGGGTGTGGGGGGCTTGTTCGGGCACGTGCTTGGGTCCGTGCGAGTCGGCGCACGGGTGGGAGTCGCGGTTGCCGATGTCGAGCAGTTTCGGGCTGGCGTGGTCGACCTGCAGGGTGACGTGCTCGATGTGGTGGTCGTGGTCGAGCATGTGCGCGATGTCCTCGCGGACCGCATGGCAATCATGGCCGGGCCGCACGAGAACGTGGGCCGACAGTGCGGGAGAGCCGGAGGTGATTTCCCAGATGTGCAGGTCGTGGACTTCGGTGACGCCGTCGCGCGCGGCCATGTCGCGACCGATCTGCGCCGGGTCGAGATGTTCGGGCGCGGCCTCGAGGAAGATCCGGCTCGACGCCTTGATCAGCCCGATGCCGGCCTTGATCATCAACGCCACCACGATCAGCGTCGCGACGACGTCGGCCTGGACCCAGCCGGTGAGGATGATGATCAGACCGGCGACGGCGGTGGCGATGAACGCGAACAGGTCGTTGAGGATGTGCTGGTAGGCGCCCTCGACATTGAGACTGGTGCGATCGGCGCGGCTGATCATCCAGGTCGCGAGCACGTTCACGGCGACGCCGACCAGCGCGGTGATCAACACCAGCCAGCCGTGTACCTCCGGCGGCTCGAACAGCCGGCGAATCGCCTCGTAGCCGAGCCACAGTGCCAGCAGCAGCAGCGTCAGCCCGTTGGCCTGGGCCGACAGGATCTCGGCCCGCTTCCAGCCGAACGTCATCCGCCCGGTCGCCGGTCGCGCCGCGAGCCGGATCGCCCACAGCGCCAGCGCGATCGAGGCGGCGTCGGTGGTCATGTGTGCCGCGTCGGAGAGCAGTGCCAGCGAATCGGCGATGATGCCGACGATCACTTCGCCGATCAGGAAGGTGACGATCACCGCCAGCGCGCCGGCCAGCCAGCGTCGATCGCTGTCGGCCGATACCCCGTGGTCGTGCCCGTGCCCTGCGCCCATCGCGTTCCCCTTCTCCTGCGGTCCGATCGGTCGCAATCATATGCACACATCGCTATGTGTGCAATTCGTTCTTGGTCGAGCGTGATCGTCGCTGGTCATCGGATGTTGCCGCGTCGAATTCCACCCTATGCCTGAGCGTACGGTCGTGGTGCTGCCCATCGAATCACTCTCGAGAGTGAGGTGCGGTGGACTGTTTCCGGACAGACTGGGACGTCGTGGGAGTACCTCGGGAACATCCGTCGCCGCTGGACGCACTGATCGCCGCCGTCGTCACGGCCGCGAGCGTCGTGCCCGCGCTCGTCGTCGGTGCGTCGTGGTGGGTCGTCGGGTTGTCGGTCCTCGCATCGGCACCGGTGTTGTGGCGGCGCCGGGCGCCGGTGGGTGTGTTGTGTGTGGTCGGCCCGGCGATCACGGCGCTGGGCTGTGTACACGCGTTGCCGGTCCTGCCGTTCGGCACGGTCGTCTGTGTGTACACGATCGCGGCGCACTGTTCGGCACGGCAGCGCCGGCTGACCTTCGTGCTGGTCGCGGTGGGAATTCTGGTGTCGCTGCTGGTGCCACGCGAGCCCGCTGATTCGTACGCCTATGCCGCGATGTCGTTCATGACGGCATGGGCGCTCGGGTCGGGCGTGCGCGCGAAGCAGGCCCAGATCGACGCGCTCGCCGAACGGACACGACGTCTCGACGACGAACGCGAGGCCGCGGTGGTCCGCGAGCGGTTGCGGATCGCGCGGGATATGCACGACGGGCTGGCCCACACGGTCGGCGCGATGATCGTGCGCGCCGAAACCGGTCCGCTGCTGGATCGGGCGGATGCCGACGTGGCCTTCGCGGCGATCGCCGACGGTGGGCGTGATGCCCTGCGGGAACTGCGCCACAGTATCGGTGTGCTCCGCGAGGACGATCCGCCGCATCAACCGGGCGTAGCGGCTATCGCCGATCTGGTCGCCCTCGCCGAACACGGGGGTCTGGCCGCGCGTTTCACCGAGCACGGAACCCGCGTGCCGATCTCACCGCAAGCCGATGCCGCCGCGTATCGGATCGTGCAGGAGGCGCTGACCAATACGGGCAAGCACGCGAAGGCAACGCGGGTCGAGGTGGCGCTGAGTTGGTCATCGGGTCGGCTGGGGGTGCGGATCGCCGATGACGGCACCGCCGTGGACCATGCGCGGGCGGACGCAGGCCCGACGGGCTTCGGTTTGGTCGGGATGGCCGAACGGGTACAGGCGTGCGGTGGCTCGCTGCGGGCGGAGCCGACGTGTGCCGGGTTCGTGGTGTCGGCCGATCTGCCACTGGCACAGAGGAGTTGACGGTGCGGGTGCTCGTTGTCGACGACCAGGAATTGTTCCGTGCCGGGTTCCGCCTCATCCTGGAGTCCGAACCCGACATCGAGGTGGTGGGGGAGGCTTGCGATGGCGTGGAAGCGGTGACGGCAGCCCGGCGGCTCACCCCCGATGTGGTGGTGATGGACGTGCGGATGCCCCGGCTGGACGGGGTGGCGGCCACTGCTCGGATCTGCGCGGAAACCGCGGCAAAAGTGCTGGTGCTCACCATGTTCGATGTCGACGAGTACGTCTATGCCGCCTTACGGGCGGGTGCGAGCGGGTTCCTGCTCAAAGACGCCCGCAGGGCCGAATTGATCGGTGGCGTCAGAGTTGTCGCCGCTGGTGACGCCCTGCTGGCTCCCTCGGTGACGCGGCGGCTGATCGCCGAGGTCGCCGGACGCGCACGGGCCCACCCGGAAGCGTCCGCGCAGCTGGCAATGCTGACCCCGCGGGAACGCGACATTTTGCGTGAACTCGCCGCCGGCCGATCGAACACCGAACTCGCGGCGCGGCTGGTCGTCACCGAACACACCGTGAAAACTCATGTCAGCTCCGTTCTTTCGAAGCTGGGGCTGCGCGATCGGGCGCAGGCGGTGGTCTTCGCCTACGAATCCGGAATGGTGGCGCCGGGGGACAATCAACTGCCGGGTGGTGTGAGGTGATCTCACTCGCGAGAGGGAGACGAGTCCGCTCGCACGGGCGATGTGCGGGGACCCGCTCCACCGTGACGATTGTCGAGTGACATCTACTGAAGAGGCTGTGCGCGAAGAGTTCTCCGGGCGAATCGGCCGACGATCGCCCGGTCGGGAGCTGACGACGTGGTCGGCCGCCACCGTGAGTTCGGCGGTGCTGTGGAGTATCGGCACCGGCCTGCACCCGGTGCCCGGAGTCGCCCTCCTCGCCCCGCTCCCGGTGCTGTGGCTGGCGCCGCGGCGCTCAGCTGCGGCGGCGTACGCCGCGGCGGTGCTGTCCTGGCTCGGCGGCAACGCCGAGTATTGGTCCTATTTCACCGGCACTCTGGAACAACCCAGGGTGACTGCCGTCGCCTTGCTGGTCGGCAGCGCACTCACCTTTGGGGCGTGTGTGCTGCTCTTCCGAAAGCTGTTGATACAGCACAGGTTCTGGTGGGCCGTGCTCGCGCTACCCGCCGCATGGACTGCCGCCGAGTTCCTTTTCGGTCTGGTCGGCGGGATCGGCGCGTGGTGGAGCATCGGCTACTCCCAGGCCGAGGTCGACCCCATCGTGGGTGTCGCTTCGCTCACCGGGGTGTGGGGGATCAGCTTCCTCGTGCTCGCGGTGCCCGGTGCCGTTGGCACGATGACGGCACCCGGCATCCGAACGCCCCGCCTGCTGAGGACAGCGGTCGTGACGGCCGTGGCCGTAACCTTCGCCATCGGCACGGGTCTGTGGTGTTCCGCGGCGGCGAGTGGTGGTCCGGCAACGCGGGTGGGGCTGGTGGCTCTCGCACAGCCGCCGATGTATGTTCCTGTCGCATCGCCCGACGGTGCGCGGATGATCGCCGAGGCCGTCACCGCCGTCGACGAACTCGCCGATCAGGGCGCCGAAGTCATCGTGTTCTCCGAGAAGGCATGGCATGCACGACGATCCGAACTCTTCCTGTTGCGCGACCCGCTCACCGCCGTAGCCGCTCGTCGTGGCATCCACGTGGTCGTCGGCCTGGAACTCGAGCAACCGGGCGGCACCGTCAACGCCGCCATCGCCTATCCGGGTGAAACCATCTATGCCAAGCGCTATCTCGTCCCCGGGCTCGAGTCCGGCCTGCAACGCGGTGCGACCCCGGTCCAGATCCCCGGCCGCCCGTGGGCGCTCGCGATCTGCGCCGACCTCGACCACCCGGCCCTCGTTCGCCAGAACCGCGCCGACGGCGCGACGCTCCTGCTCGCGCCTGCGCTGGACTTCAGCGTCGATCACTGGTTACACAGCCGGATGGCGGCGGTGCGGGCCGTCGAATCTGGCATCGCCATCGCCCGCCCCGCCCAACTCGGCGAGCTGACCGCCGTCGACGCGCAGGGTGCCGTTCGAGCCTCGGTCCGCACCGGCATCACCGAAACCCACACGGTGCTGGCCGACATCCGCACCGCCGGCGATCGCACTCCCTACGTCCGCTGGGGCGACTGGTTCGGCGCACTCTCGATCGCACTGGCTGTGGCTTGTGGACTCGCCGCCCTGCGTCGCCCTGGCCACTCGACCGAGGAGACCTCGTGAACTACTGGATCAGTCCTGATCGGGCCAGGAATCGGCGACGACCAACTGTCCCGCCGCCAAGAGCAGCGCGTAGTGCGCGGCGATCACGCCGGTTGGATAGGTCGGCCAGAACGACACCGCCCCGGTCGCCTTGTCGATCACGTACACCGAGCCGCCGATCGGGATCGGCCGATCCGGTGGCGCGTGCAGCGGCTGCACCGCGAAAACCGCGAAGCCGTCGGCGAATTCGACGATCTGCCGATCGTGACCCGGCAGGTCGGCTGGTAGGTGTTCGGCCGCCACTCGGGTGGCCTCCGCCCGGTCGACCGGCGTCTGCGCGTCGGTCGGATATGCATGGATGTCCACTTGTTCGCTCCTCGCGGGCGATTGTCGTCGCCCCGGTCCGATCGTGCTGGACTTCGCTCGAATGCGCGAACCCGCAATGATCGGGCCCGGAAACGAACGAGCCCGGCGTCCCTGCTCCCCCCTCCTGGAGCAGGCCCGGCCGGGCTCGCAAGAACTACCTTCCGGCACGGCCCCAGCAGGATCCTGAAGAGTCGCTTAACGCGCGGCGTTGTCATCGTCGCGGTCCGCCGCGATAACCCCATATGACGGACAACTCCTGCGGTGCGCACTGCGCGCGCCTGTGTACCAGGGACGGGCTGGCCGAGGTGCTGGCCACCGATCGCGGTCTGCTGCACTGGCGGGCCATGCGCAGTCTCAGCGACGCGGGCCTGGCGGAGCACGCGGTGCAGGAAACGTTGCTGCGCGGCTGGCGTTCGTGCCACGACTTCGACGGTCGCAAGGGCAGCGTGCGGACCTGGCTGCTGGCGATCGAACACAACGTCATCATCGACATCGTGCGGGCCAGAGCCATCCGCCCCGGTGATGTGGGCTGGGACGACATCACCGAGGTGTCCGTCTGCGGCAAACCGGATTTCGCCGACGGACTGGTCGACGGGTTACTGGTCGATCAACTCCTCGCCCGACTCCCGGAACCGCAGCGGGCAGCCGTGACCGAGGTGATCTTGCACGACCGCGGCTACCGGGAAGTCGCCGCCGATTTCGGCGTTCCGATCGGGACCGTGAAGACCCGGGTTCACTATGCGCTGCGGTCGCTGCGCCAATTGCCAGAAGTTGCCTGACTTAGCGCGCTGACGGCTCATCTGGGCATCCGACCAGCGTCTTTTGATACTCCTATCCAGTTACATTTCGGTAACTGTGCTTGCCCTGTGGTTGTCAACGTTGCAAGAGTGAACCACTGGGTTTGGTGTTACCAGGTGTTACCAATGGGAAGGGAGGGGTGCTCCGGTCCCGGAGCACCGACCGAACATGCAACCAAACATCATCAAGGCCGGAATCTGCTCTACCGTCTCCGCCGCGGTGGTGGTGTCGCTGTCGGGATTGGTCCCCGTGACCGCCCACGCCGCCCCTGAACCAGCGACCAGCGAGCAGCTCGCCGGTAAGACGATCTTCCTCGACCCCGGTCATCAGGGGACGGCGCATTCCGAGGACCTGAGCCGCCAGGTCGACAACGGTCGCGGCGGTACCAAGGACTGCCAGACCACCGGCATGACCTCGCTCAACGGCATCCCCGAGCACACCATCAACTGGGATGTCGCCCAGCTCGTGCGCGCGTCTCTGGAGGCACTGGGTGCCGATGTGGTGCTGAGCCGCGCCGACGACACCGGGTGGGGCGGCTGCGTCGACGATCGCGCCCGCGCCGCCAACCAGTCCGGCGCCGACGTGGCGGTGAGCATTCACGCCGACAGCGCGGGCCCCGACCAGCACGGCTTCCACATGATCGTGCCCCAGCTCCCCATCCCCGACTCGATCGCCGACAAGGCGCAATCCGGTGGTGGGCGACTCGTGTCGAGCGCGGTCCGCGACGCCTACCTGGCGGCCGGCTTCTCACCCGCGAACTACGCGGGCGTCAAGGCGGGCCTGCAGACCCGCGAGGATGTGGCGGGCCCGGCGCTGACGCAGGTGCCGCTGGTGTTCGTCGAGATGGGCAACGGCGCCAATGTCGGCGACGCCGCCCGCCTGGAATCGCGCGAAGGCCAGCTCGAGCACGCCGTCGCCATCGCGACCGGCGTCGTCGGGTTCCTGCTGAACAAGCCGATTCCCGCCTACGCCGCCGCGCCGGGTCGGATACCGGTCGCGACGACCGCACAGGAACCCCAGCGCGCACCCGCCGCCGACCCGACCGAGACCCCCACGCCCAGCACCGACGCACCCGCGCCCGGACCGGCAGGGAGCCAGAACGGAGCTTCCGCCCCGGCCGAGGATCCCAGCGCCGCCGGAACTCCCGCCGAGGGTACGAACGGCGCGCCGGCGCCCACCACCGATCCGGCCGAGCGCACGCAGCCGTCGAAGAAGCCCAGCGGGACCACCGCGTCGACGCCGGAATCCGACACGACGACACCCGCACCGGCCCAGTCGCCCGCTTCGACGACTGCGACGCCGGGAGCGAAAGCGCCCGCCCCCGCTCCCGCACCGGCACCCGCGCAAGCTTCCGCGCCCGACCGGGCACCGGCCGATTCGTCCGCGCCTCCCAGTGGCCCGAGCGAACAGACGGCACCGTCCGAGCGCCCGGCTCCCGCCGACGCCAACGCGCCTGCCACTGCTGCTCCGATCCCCCAACGGGTCCCGATCGCGAACCCGGGTCCGGTAGCCCCCGTCCGCACCGCGTCTCCCGGCGCCCCGGCCCGCACCGCGTCACCCGGGGCTCCCGCCGCACCGTCCACCACCACCCCGAAGAACCGCGGCACCAGCCCGAAAACCCAGGCGACGCCCAACGAATCCGAGCTCGATCTGAGCACGCTCGGCGGTCCGATCACCACAGTCATGACGCTGCTCATGCCGCTGGCTCAAGCGCTCGGCATGGACGAGTCGACCATCCCCGGCCAGCTGATCAATCTCGCGTACACCCTGGTAGGCATGGTTTTCAGCCCGTCCTGACCACCGTTGGCCGCACGTCGCCCGCCCACCTCTGATCGCAGGGGTGGGCGGTGTGCTGGAATCCGGCGTGGTGGACCGGTCGACGTCGCCGCGGTGACATGGTGGCAGCATGGGTGCGGTGATTCCTGTCGTGATCGTTGCTGGGTTTCTCGGTTCGGGGAAGACGACCCTGCTCAATTACCTGTTGCGCAACAATCGGGGAACCCGGATCGGGGTAGTGGTCAACGATTTCGGGGCGGTGAACATCGACGCGATGCTGGTGGCGGGGCAGGTCGACGCGATGGTGTCGCTCGGCAACGGGTGTGTGTGCTGCGCGGTGGACGTGTCCGAACTCGACGATCTGTTCGCGCAGCTGGCGCAGCCGCGCAGCGCGGTGGATGTGATCGTGGTGGAGGCCAGCGGACTGGCCGAGCCGCGCAACCTGATCCGGATGGTGATCGCCAACCCCAACCCCCGCATCGCCTACGGCGGTCTGGTCGAAGTGGTCGATGCCGAGCAGTTCGCCGCCACCAGCACGCAACATCCTGAGCTGGTGACGCATCTGCGGATGGCGGATCTGGTGCTGGTGAACAAGGCCGATCGAGTCGGGGCCGAGGCGCTGGCCGGTTTGCGCGCACAGCTGACCGACTGGGTCGGGCAGGTGCCGGTCTACGCGACGACGCACGGCCGCATCGACCCCGGTCTGCTGTTCGACGATCGGGCACCCGAGCAGCTGAAAACAGCCGAGCAACTGAGCTTCGACACATTGCTCGACGACCATGATCACGACGACCCCGACCATCGCCACCTTCACGACGACTACGTCTCGGTGGCGTTCACGAGCGAGCGCGCGTTGAATCCGCGTGCGCTGGTGGCCTTTCTGGAAGATCCGCCGTCAGGACTGTTCCGTGCCAAGGGATGTGTTGCGTTCGCGGTGGCAGGGGAGCGCCGCAAGTTCGAAGTCCACCTGGTAGGCAGGCACGTGGTCGTCACCCCCGGAAGCTGGGCGCGCGGCGAGCGCCGTGTCTCGAATCTGGTGCTGATCGGTGCCGGACTGGATACGGTCGCGGCGTTGAAGCGCTTGCACGACACCGTCTTCGACGGTGAGACGCCGTTGGACGAGCAGGAGATGCTCGGCGTGTGGCGGTACGCCACGCAGTAGCGTCAGCCGCAGGCGTTGACCCATTCGGAAAGCCCGTCGGCGAACAACTGCCGCTTCCAGATCGGCACCTCGTGCTTGATCCGGTCGACCAGCTCGGCGCAGACGGTGAACGCCTCGGCCCGATGCGGCGCGGCCACCGCCACCACGATCGCCAGCCCGCCGATCGTGAGTGACCCGATGCGATGCGTCGCCGCGACCGGAAGTCCGCTCGCCTGCGCCACTTCCGCGCAGATCGCGTGCAGGAAGCGCTCGGCCTGAGGATGTGCGGAGTACTCCAGCGAAGTCACCGCCTGGCCACCGTCGTGGTTGCGCACCTTGCCGGTGAACACCACCACCGCGCCGAATTCCGGTCCGTCGACCGCTTTTTCGACGGCGAGGGGATCGAGGTCGTGATCGCTGATGGTCGCCAGCCGAACCGCACCGAAGTCACTCATGGTTGCCGCCTCCGGCTACTTGCGCGAGCAGATGATCCAACAGCGGTTCCAGCACCGCCGTCCCGTCCTTCACCCCACCGGGCGAACCGGGCAGGTTCACGACAACGGTCCCACCGGCCAGCCCGGCAACGCCGCGACTCAGCGCGGCGAGGGGGAACTTCGCGGTCCCACGCTGCCGAATGGCATCGGCGACACCGGGTAGCTCACGATCGAGCACGGCGCGGGTGGCCTCGGGTGTCGCGTCGGTGGGAGAGGCACCGGTGCCACCGGTGGTGACGACGAGCGCCGGCGCCCCGCTGAGTGCGTCGGCCAGCCCGGCGGCGATCTCGGCATCGGCGTAGACCAGTGGCCCACGCACCGAAAAACCTCGCGCGGTCAGCCAGTCGACGAGGACGGGCCCGGTGGTGTCGGTGCGGGTACCGGCCGCGGTACCGGTAGACGCGACAACCACGACCGCGGTCCGCGAAAAGATCGGGGCGTCAGGTGATTCCGTCGCAGCGCCGCCCTGGGATTCGGTGG